>CADCPG010000114.1 GCA_902803255.1 uncultured Ruminococcus sp.
CAGTCGAGTAGCCAACAGGACTTTCACCCGAAGGCTCTCACGGAACCGTACGTGAACCTCTCGATTCATACGGCTCTTATCAATCACAGGATCGAAGTGATCAATCCTTTGGAATGATTTATCCCCATCACTTTTGAACAACTGCACGCCAAAGCGGCCCGGATGATCTCCGGGCCGCTTTGGCGTCGTGTATATTTTCTGTCAGTCTGTCAGTTATTCGGCAAACAGCTTCCCGATCTCGTCGAGGATGTTCTCTGCGAGTTTGTAGCCGCCTTCGTGGCCGACCCAGCCGGACGATACGTAAGCCGAGTAGTGGCCTCCCTTCTCCGCCTCTTCGGTGGGAAGGTATCCGCTCGCGCCGTTGGCGAGCTGGATGAGGAAGGTCTGCTTCGCCGCACTGCGGGCCCTTATGATATTGGCGAAATCAAGGAAGAGCTCGAACGGGTTGGTGGCGATCGCGATGTCCCCGAGCCGGATGACGTGTATCTCGGTCATAAAGGTGTCTGTCGTCTTCTGGTAGTCGTACCTTGCGGCGATCCCGGCGGACTCGTGCATCGCGGCGCTGTCGCGGAAGTTGATCTTCCGTCCCCTGCATTCGACCGCGAAGGCATCGAGAGCCGCTCTGGCGGCCCTGTTTTCCTCCTCCGTGACCCTGCGGAGCGGCAGCGGCATCTGTATCACTTCGTGTTTGAAGGGAACGCTGTCGAAGTATTCCCTGCCGGCCGCGTCCTCTTCGAAGATCGCGGTGACCTCGTCAGTGATCCTGCGGCCGATCTTCCAGGTGCCCTTCACGTCGAACATCGACGGATCGGCGCGGCGCGCCGGCGGGTCGTTCCTGATCACGTTCGGGTCCTCGATCGGGGTCTCGGGCTCCACCCAGCGCACGAGATCGCGCGGGCACTGGTCGCCGGCGGGCGAGCAGATGCCGAGCACCTTGAAGTCCTCGCCGAAGCGGCGGCGGAGGAGTATCCTCACCTTGCCCCAGTAGTCGGACGAGATGAAATAGCGCTGCTCGACCACCTGCGCCGGGCAGGCGATGTTGATGACGGCTCCGGTCGGCTTCATCGACTTATCGTACACGAAGATCATCTCGACTCCGTTGTCGTTGCCTCCCTCGAGCTTTTTGAATTCGGAGGTATAGGTGTCGCCCCACATCTTCGCGGTACCGTCGAAATAGCATACGCGGCGGTTCATACCAACGGCCGCGCGGCCGAAAGCGGGGGCGAAGCGGGCGGGCGCTCTGTTCTTCCAGGCCTGTGCGGCGGCGTCGGAGAGACGCCCGGCGAGGAACCGGCCTGCCTCGAGCGGTTCCATGAGGTTGTCGGTCTCAACATTGCCGTTACCGAATACCGGCTCCTCGGGGATTCCGAGGTAGTCCTCCAGCGCGTGGAGATTGAGGTCGTTCGACGTCTGGTATACGAACGAGGTGTGGGTGTGCGTGGCACCGACGATCAGTTTCATCGGGTCGAAGCCGGGAGCCTTGTCCTTCAGCTCGGCTCTTACCATCGCGACCAGATCGGCCGTGACGTGCGTGAGATCGGCGGATATGATGACGGCCTGCTCGCCGTCCGATTCGATCGCCAGCGCGGTCGCGGTGATCGGGGTCTCGACGTACTGCGAGATCCTGTCGTAGAACTGTCCTTCCAGCATGATCCTCCGGCCTTCGGGGGTGATGCTCACCTCGGCCCAGCCGAGTTTCAAAGAACCGTTGTTTGCCATTGGAATATATGCCTTCTTTCTTTAATCATTCACTGACTGATCATTTCCTGAAACCGCTTCCGGCAGGTGTGTACGGGAGCGGGAATTCGGTGATACGGTCGTGCGCATTCCAGTATTCGACGACATGCAGTCTGTTGACGAGATAGTCGTTGTACCGGAAGGTGGCGATGTATACGGGCACAAGGACGTCGCTCGTGGTGTAGAGCGCGACCGCGGGATCGACGCACGCGTAAAACGAGTTCGTGCCTCCTATGCCGCCGTGGTGGCAGACCTGGAGGATGTCGCTCTTGAGCGCGGCACCGAAGACCTCCGCCGTAAGATTGTTCGGGATCTCCTGAGAGTCTCCAGGGAACATTATCCTCTGCCCGGCTATGTCGACGGAGAAGATGAGCGAGCTGTTGTTCCAGTTGTTCTTCACCGATCCGATCGTCCGCGTCTTTGTGACGAAATCCTCCTGTGTGTAGAAGACCTCGATCACGGCGTCGGCGATACCGAACTTCTGTCCGGTGCGGAGCTTGAATACGGGGGTCTCCGGGATATTGCCTACCATGGCCGACCTCAGGCTCGTGTAGCTCGAGATACCCTCGTCGTTCGCCTCCCTGCAGTCGGCGTCCGACGGCAGGTTCATCATGACGGATTCGATCTTCACCTTCCCGTTATAGATCGAGAGAAAGCTCTTGAAGCCGCCGACGTGATCGGCGTGGGAATGCGTTATGAACCACGCCGCTATGACAGGGCTGTTCCCGCCGGGCGCCTGCTCCAGCATCTTAGCGTAGATAGCTGAGGCGTATGAGGCGTTTCCGTTGTCGGACACTCCTCCGTCGATGACAATGAAGCGGCCGTCCGAGAGGCGAATCATCATGCACTCCAGCCCGGCTCCGGCGTCGTACCCCAGATACGTGGATGAAGTCGAAAAGCGGCGGCCGATCATCGTAAGCAGGGGAGTCGTCTTCTTTTCGTATTTTCCGTCGCCGCCCGGGAAGTAATTCTTCTCGGGTTCGGCGGTCACCCGGAGATATCCGTTCGCGCCGGTGAAGTTCACCGCGAACGAGCCGCCCTTTCCGGTGAATCCGGCGAAGCGGTTGACGTTCCGGTCGGAGGAGCCGGCGTCGCGGTCGTAGTTTTTAGTAAAGCCCGATCTCTCCATCAGCCCGATATAGGCGTCGGTCTGTTCGGGCGTGGCCTTCATGAACAGGATCTCGTAGGCTGAATCGCCGACCGAGATGACGTTCGACGGCGCGGCGCCCTCCATGTGAGGCAGAAGATCGAGGTATTCGCTGAGTGTGCCGCCGACCGTGTCGCTGCCGCGCACGGTGAGCGACCGTCCGTCGGACGAGAGGCTTTTTCCCAGCATGTCGCACAAGCGCTGCGCGAGCAGCGGCAGCGCGACCGGAGCCCACACGGCCGCGACGAGCTTGTTGCCGCGGACACACACGGTATAGTCGCCGTACGGCAGCGACTCCTTCACCTGTGCGGTCTGCGGATACGAGGTGTTGCCGATGAGTATCTCGACGTCGTCGGGCCGGTAGGTGCCGTCGGCGGAGTAATCGTCGGATATCCTGACATCACCGCCGGGAAAGAGGCCGAGGAGGTATTCCCTGACCGTCTTCGCCGCGGAGATCTCGGCATCGGTCGCCGAAAAACCGCGCACGACGTTCACAGAGATACTGCCGTTCTCGGCTATTACGAGGTCGGCTTCCGGCGCGGCCGCTTCCGATGTCTCAGGACCGCTGACGGCAGACGTGCCGTCACCTCCGGACCCGGTTCCCGCGCAGCATGAAAGGCAGGCCGCGGTAAGGACCGCCGCCAGCAGAAGGGCGGGAAGCCGGAAAAAACCGGCTCCCCGTCCGCGACCAGTATCAGTCGAGCGCATCCTGAGCGTCCTTGATGTCGTTCTTGAGCTTTGTCGCGATGGCGGCGAAGGTGGGGGTTATATCGGTCTTGCCGTACACGTTGAGGTTGTTGAGTATGTTCGTGCAGGTGCCGAAGTTGTTGGCCATGGCGGTGTCGATCGCTCCGTTCGCGTACGCGCGGTTGATCATGTCGATGGCGGTGGGATCCTGCGACACCCTGTAGTGCAGCACAAGGCTTATGTGCTTGTCGACGAGGTTTCCGTAGGAATACGCGCCGAGAGTGTCGAGCACGAGCCCGGATCTCTCGGTGTCGCCGGTAGCGACCGGAATGACGAACCCGGCAGTCGCGCTGTACACCGGCGTGATGTACCTCTGCTGGTTCTTATCGTACTTGGGAACCACGACGATGCCGTACGGGATCTCGGTCTCCCTGATCTGGAGTACCTCGTTGGTGCCGGTAGTCAGGAAGAGGCTCTCGCCGTTGATGAAGACGGAGATGTAGTTCTTGATCCCCGATGTCCCGGTGTATCCCGAATACTTGTTGTCGCTGGCTCCCGAGATCGCGACGTAGGGGCTGGTGATGAAGTGATCGGTAAATTTCGCGAAAGCGTCGATGTAGTTGTTCGACAGGCCCTCGAATGAGAGGAGGCCGTCGCTGCCGCGCTCGCAGATCGGGAATCCCGACGAGAATATCAGGTTGCGGGAGTGGTTGATGTGTCCGGTGAGGCCGAGGATGTCCTTGCCGGGGATGTAAACGCCGTCGTTGTCGTTGTCGGTCGCGACGATCTGCATCATCGAATATGCCTTGTCCCAGGTCCAGTCGCCGCTCTCGACGAGCGAGTAGGGATCGTCGAGCTTGTACTCCGTGATCATGTCCTTGTTGAACACGAAGATGTAGAAGCTGCTGTAGAAGATGAGGCTGGCGTTGCCGAACGTGACATAGCGCTTGTTCCCCATGTTGACTTCCCTGTTGAAGCTCTGCTCCCACCAGGGATTCTCGAGGTTCAGCGTGTTGATCTGAGCCTGGTCGGCGACGTACCCGCCCTTGTAAAGCGTGAGGGCGTCGTAGGCGGGGACGAGAGCCAGGTCGTACGCGTCCTCGCCCGACGTGGCGGCAACAGTCATGAGCCTTGCGGCGACGCCGCTCTGGATGATCTGCTCGGTGATCTTGATGTTGAGTCTGTCTTCGGTATCCTGCTGACGGGTGTAGATGGCGTCCTGGATGATGTCGCCCGAGACCTCGTCGCAGCACATGTTGACGATCGCCCAGTCGTGTGTCGGAGTGAGGATCTTGAAGACGTATCCGTCGAGATCTTTCTTCTCCACGTGGGCAAGCGGGTCGTAATTCGTCTCTTCCGGTCCTTCGGCGCCCGACGCGGTAGTCACGGGGGCGGTCGTCTCGTTCTGGACTCCGCCGGCGCAGGCCGCCAGAGGCAGCGCGATCGCCAGAGCCAGCGCCGCGCAGAGATACTTCAGGATTCCTTTTTTCATCGCTATGCCGTTCCTTTCGGTTTAAAAATGGCTTTTGTTTCGAAACTTTGTTATTACAAGCATCGTTTCCACTGTGACAATTATATAAAACACGCGTCCGTTTGTCAAGCGTTTTCGGGAAAAAAATATTTTCCCTTGACAAACTGTGATGGATGTGATAACATAGATGTGTATAAAAATCGGTTTTGAGCAAGTAAGTTTCGAAACTTTGGCAAAAAGGAAGGATCCCGGGCCATGACATCGATCGGCGATATAGCGCGCGGGCTGGGAATCAGCAGGTCCACCGTATCAAAGGCGCTGCGCGGCTCGTCCGACATGAACCCCGACACCGTGGCCGCCGTGAGGCAGGCCGCGCGCGAGCTGGGATACGACATGTCGAGGCTTCACGACCGGACGGGCGGGACCGGTACCGTCGGTGCCGTCTTCACCGAGCTCCGCTCCGAATACTACAGCGGCATTTTCGACTCCTTCAGACAGCGCATCGAGGCCGACGGCCGGCGTGTCATCACGATGCTGTCGGATTTCGACAGCGAGGACCGGCTGCTCGGCTGCATCGACTACCTCATCCGCTCCAGGGTGATAGGCATACTCTTCCTCACCGAACTCGACATAGACGTTCACCGC
>CADCPG010000115.1 GCA_902803255.1 uncultured Ruminococcus sp.
ACCGAAAACACCGGATTCTCCTCGCTGGCGCTCGTCGTGACCGACGAACAGCACCGCTTCGGCGTCGCCCAGCGGGCGGCTCTCGCCGAAAAGGCGGGAGGAACAAAGACGCACGTGCTGACGATGAGCGCGACGCCAATCCCGCGCTCCCTCGCCCTCGTGCTCTACGGCGACCTCGACATATCCAGGATAGAGGAGATGCCGGCCGGCCGTCGCAAGGTCGAGACGCTGGCGGTGACCGAATCGAGCCGGCCGCTCGTCGACAGCCTCATCAGGGCCACGGCAGACGAAGGCGGACAGGTGTATATCGTCTGCCCGTCGATCGACGAACCGCAGGACAGCATGTCGGATACCGCCGACGGCGGCGAAGTCACGATGTCCGACATCACCGATTCCGGAATAAAAAAGCGCCCGCCCCTCAAGGCGGCGAAGGTATACGCCGAAAAGCTGCGTGAAAAATTCCCGGATCTGACCGTCGCGCTGATACACGGGCGGATGAAGGGGGCGGAAAAGGAGGCCGTCATGACCGGCTTTGCCGCCGGGGACATCGACGTCCTCGTGTCGACCACCGTCATCGAGGTCGGTGTGAACGTCCCGAACGCCACGCTGATGATCGTCGAGAACGCCGAACGCTTCGGACTCTCCCAGCTGCACCAGCTGCGCGGACGCGTGGGCAGGGGCGAAAAGAAGTCGCGCTGCATACTCGTCAGCGAGGAGAGCGCCGGCGCAGCCGGCATATCCGGGAGCACATCGGGAGCCGGAGACCGGCTCGGAGCGATGGTGCGCACCGACAACGGTTTCGAGATCGCCGAGGCCGACCTCAAAACTCGCGGACCGGGCGATTTCCTCCAGAAGGCCGGCAGCCGCGACATCAGGCAGAGCGGCGGCCTTCGCTTCAGATTCGCCGACCTGGGCGGCGACGCGTCGCTCTTTGCGGCGGCGTCAGGCTCCGCGAGGAGTCTCATCGCGTCGGATCCCGGGCTCGACGGACATCCGGAGCTCCGCGACTATCTCGCCTCACTGCAGACCGAAGGACCGTCTGCCGGCTGAGCCGGCGGGCCGAAGGAATAATAAATGATAAAGAACGAGGACGACAGGCATGACACAAAAGAAGAACACTGAAAAAAAGAGCCGCGGGATCATAGTGCTTGACCCCGGGCACGGACAGTTCGGAAACCCCCATACCACAAAGGAGGGCTTCTATGAAGGCACGCAGAACTTCATCCTCGCCGGTTTTCTGCGCGAATACCTCGAAGAGCTCGGTTTTGAGACTGTCATGACCAGGAACGAGGTCACCGACGACCCCGAACTCGCCGATCGCGGCTCACTCGCCGGGAAGCTCGGAGCGGTCCTCTTCCTCTCGATCCACTCGAACGCCCCGGGAGGCGACCCCAAGTCGGAGAAATACCCCCTCGTCAGGGGAGCCGAGACCTACTATTCGGTCTCCGACCTCGACGAGAACGCGAAGATCGCGAGAGAACTCAACGACGCCGTCGTAAAGACGATGGGCACGTCCGACAGAGGGATCAAGACCCGCCGCTACCCCGGCGATGAGAGCGTCGACTACTACGGAGTCATGAGGGCGGCGGTCGCTTCCGGGTGCAAACGCGCCTTCCTCATCGAGCACGGCTTCCACACGAACCCCGAAGACTCGGCTTTCCTTCAGGACAGCAGCTGCCTGAAGAAGCTGGCAAAAGCCGAGGCGGAAGTCATAGACAGGCTCTTCTGAGCCACCCCGACGCATCAGCCGCGGCGGTCACATGACCGCCGCGGCTGATGTTATTTTACGGGAACGCCCCCGCCGGGTCGTGTGACCGCTTTAGGAAACCCCTGCGTCAAGGGTGGAGTCCTATCGTCGGCATCACTGCTCCCAACATCCGTCCGTATCCCCGGGACAAGTCGACCGGAAACAGGCGGGAGGTCTGCAAAACAGCCTTCGAGCACCTGTTCGGACTCCTGTAAATAAGTGTCGGTCCCACGTCGCGGTCAATCACGGGCCAAGCAGGGGGCATAAGCCCATATCATTTCTGTCGGTAACGGCAACGGCGGTCAGGCGTCGTAGTCGATCTCGGTATCGAAAGCCTCGTCGAATTTTGCGGCGATGCGGTCGAATTCGGCGTCGTCCTCGATCTCGACGAGATCCTCGGTGCCGTCTTCGTTCTTTATCTGCTTGAAGATATAGTACTCCTCGATGACGTCGCTGTCGGCGTCACCGGCCGGGATCAGAGCGTAATACTGACAGCCGCGGTCGACGCAGCCGCCGATCAGCTCGAACTCGTGCTCCTGCCCGTCCTCGTCGACCAGCGTCACTCTTTCGGAGTCTTCGGAAGCCTCATCGACTTCTCCCTGCTTCTCTTCTTCAGGAATCTTCTTCTCTTTCTTTTCGTCAGGCATGGTATTTACCTCTCTGTCTGTGTTTATTGGGGCGCGCGGCGGCTTTCTCCCGCGCCTCTCACCCGTTCGAACTGAGGTTCAGGACGCTTGAGAGGATGTAGTTCGATACGAACATTCCCGAGGTGGAGAAGCGGTAGCTCTCACCGTCGGCGATCACGAATCCGTCTTCGACGTATTCGTCGAGCAGATGTCCGTACTTTTCGGCGAACGATACGCCGAATCTGCCCTCGAAATCCTTTATATTGACGCCTTCCTCGAGCCTCATGCCGAGCATGACGTACTCGTCCATGCTCTCGTCGGAGCCGACCGAGTCGCGGGACGCGACGATGTCGATGTCGGAATCGATGATCTCGAGGCCGTCGATATAGTCCCTGATGTTGCGTGTCGTGGAGAAGCGCTCGCCCTTGAAGTAGGAGTGCGCGCTGGCGCCGAGGCCGAGGTATTCGTCGCAGTGCCAGTATTTCAGATTGTGGAGGCAGGCCTGTCCGCGCTTGGCGAAGTTGGAGATCTCGTACCTTTCGTACCCGCGCGCCGCCAGATACTTGACCGCGTTGACGTACATGCTGTAGACCGAGTCGTCGTCAGGCAGGTTCAGGGTGTCGCGTCTCGACGCGAAGGGCGTGCCGTCCTCGATCTTGAGCGCGTAGAGCGAGATGTGGTCGGGAGAGAGCGACGTCACCGCCGAGAGGGTGTGCGCGAAGCTCTTCTCGGTCTGATCGGGAATGCCGTACATCACGTCGACGCTTATGTTCTCGAATCCGGCCCTGCGGGCGTTGTCGTATGTCTCCTCGAACTGCCTGTAGGTGTGGATCCTGCCGAGCGCGCGCAGCTCGTTCTCGTTGGCCGACTGAAGGCCGATGCTCAGCCTGTTGACTCCGGCCCTCTTCAGCTTGCGCAGCTTCTTGAAATCGTCGGTCGCGGGGTTGCACTCGACCGAGATCTCGGCGGACCTCGGTATGCTGAAATTGTCGTAAAGCGCGTTCAGGATCCTCCCGAGGTGCTTTGAATCGAGGAAAGTGGGCGTTCCGCCCCCGATATACACCGAATCGACGCGGTATCCGCGGCATTTGTCCGACCAGTCCTCCATCTGGAGGATGAGGGCGTCGGTATAGTGCTCGACGATCCCGCCGCTGTTCGGGACGAAGGAGCAGAAATCGCAATAGTCGCATTTGCTCCTGCAGAACGGAATATGGATATAAAGTCCGAGCGACGGCTTGCTGTTGAGCATGCTCATGAAAATCAGTCCTTTCGGTTTCGAATTCGTAATCTGACCGGCGTTTCAAGGCCCCGGGCGCCTTCCCGCGCGGCGCGGGCAGGCCTCGCTCACTCCTCGTCTCCGAGCTTGAGCACCGCCATGAAGGCTTCGGGAGACACCTGCACGGATCCGAGCTTGCGCATCTTCTTCTTGCCTTCCTTCTGCTTTTCCAGCAGCTTTTTCTTTCTCGTTATATCACCGCCGTAGCATTTGGCCAGAACGTCCTTGCGGAGCGCCTTGACCGTCTCCCTGGCGATGATCTTCGACCCGACGGCCGCCTGGATCGGGATCTCGAACAGCTGCCTCGGGATGTTCTCCTTCAGCCGTTCGGCGATCTTTCGCGCCCTCTGGTATGCCTTTTCCTCGTGAACGATGAACGACAGGGCGTCGACCTGCTCGCCGTTGAGCAGGAAGTCGAGTTTGCAGAGCTTCGACGGCCTGTATTCGGAGAGCTCATAGTCGAGCGACGCGTATCCCCTCGACCGGCTCTTGAGAGCGTCGAAGAAATCGTAGATTATCTCGTTCAGCGGCAGATCGTAATGCAGCTCGACGCGTTTTTCGTCGAGATACTTCATGTCGGAGAAGACTCCGCGCCGGTCCTGACAGAGGTCCATGAGGCCTCCGACGAACTCGGCCGGGGTGATTATGCTCGCCTTGACGATCGGTTCGCGCGCCTCGGCGATCGAATCCTGCGCCGGATATCCGGCGGGGTTGTCTATCTTTTTTTCTTCGCCGTTCTTCAGCGTCACCTCATATATGACGCTCGGGGCGGTAGTAATGAGGTCGAGGTTGAATTCCCTCTCGAGCCGCTCCTCGATGATCTCCATATGGAGCAGTCCGAGAAATCCGCACCTGAAGCCGAAGCCGAGCGCGGTGGACGTCTCCGGCTCGAAGGAGAGGGCGGCGTCGTTGAGCTGCAGCTTCTCGAGGGCATCGCGGAGGTCGCCGTATCTGGCGCCGTCTTCCGGGTATATGCCCGCGAAGACCATCGGGTGCACCGCCTTGAAACCGGGCAGCGCCTCGCGTGCCGGCCTGTCGGCCGAGGTGACGGTGTCGCCGACGCGGGTGTCGGAGACGTTCTTTATCGACGCGGTGAGGTATCCGACCTCGCCGGCGGACAGGCTCTCGCCCGGGTTCAGTCCGAAGGGCTCCATCGTTCCGACGGCCGTCGTCTCGAACTCCGCTCCGGTGCTCATGAGCCGGATCCTGTCGCCCGAAGTCAGCGTGCCGTCGATCACACGCAGATAGACGACCACGCCGAGGTAGGGATCGTAGTACGAATCGAAGATCAGCGCCTTAAGCGGGGCGTCGGGGTCTCCCGACGGCGCCGGGATGTCATTCACTATGGCTTCGAGCAGGTCGGGGATGTTCTCTCCCGTCTTGGCAGAGACGGCCGGGCAGCCCTCGGCGGGTATGCCGATTATGTCCTCGATCTCCTTCCGGCAGCCTTCGATGTCGGCCGACGGAAGGTCGATCTTGTTCACGACGGGCAGTATCTCGAGGCCGGCCTCGACGGCCAGATACGCGTTGGCGAGCGTCTGGGCTTCGATGCCCTGTGTGGCGTCGACGACCAGAATCGCCCCTTCGCAGGCGTTCAGCGAGCGCGAGACCTCGTAGTTGAAGTCGACGTGCCCGGGGGTATCGATCAGATTGAAGACGTACGGCGGAGTGCCGGGCGCCGAGCCCGGCGGCGTGTAGTTCATCCGCACCGCACGGGCTTTTATTGTGATGCCGCGCTCGCGCTCAAGATCCATGTTGTCGAGGATCTGATCCTCCATCTCGCGCCCCGAGACGGTGTCGGTGGCCTCAAGAAGCCTGTCGGCCAGCGTGCTCTTTCCGTGGTCTATGTGGGCGACGATGGAAAAATTGCGGATGCGCGAACGGTCGTAATTCTCGTTTTTCAAATTAAAACCTTTTCGCTATAACTATTTAGTATATTATATCAAAAACGGTGTCAAAGTGCAACAGAATTTTCTTTCTCTTCTCGCGGCGAATATATAAGCCGGCTCCTGTTCACGTACCGCGTTCCGCCGGGCAGGCCCGTGAGCTCAGCTTCAGGTATATCTTTTCTATGATAAACGCCGCGAGGAACAGCGACATCCCGATCGCTCCGAAGACCAGCTGGTACGACAGGAACATCACAGGATACGGCGCACCGGTCCTCTGCACGGCAGAGAGCACCGGGATCCCCGTCCTGAAATAAGGAGAGATGTGGAACAGGTCGAGCGGTATTCCGCGCGAATGCCCGATCTCGTTGAGCACCGCCGCCGCGGGCGCCGCCGGGAGATAGACCGCCAGCGCTCCGATCGCGTGACGCCATGACGGCCTGACGTTCCCAGAGAGCCAGAGCCAGGCCCCGCAGAGGACCATCATCGAGTGCCAGATCATGCTGTGAAAGTCGAGAAAGGCGATCTCGGAGAAGACGTCGGGAGAGGGATAAGACATAACCGCAAATCCGCCGAACAGCCCGAACGACGCGAGAAACGCCCTTACCGCCCGGCTCGCCCGGTCTGGCAGCAGCGCGGCCAGCGGGCAGAGGAATATCGGGAGCGAGCAGAACTGGAAGGGGAATTTCGACCAGTCGTACGACCATGTGCCCGTCGACGGCTCGTACGAACAGACGATCTGCTTGTATATCTCAAGCGCGAGATAAACTGCCCCGAGCGCGAGCAGGATCCGCCTCGACGTCCTGTCGTCCTTCGGCAGCTTTTTCCTGAAAACGATCATAAGCACCGCGGCGGCGAGCATCAGGGCGGCCGCGGTCAGGTGGAACGCCCCGAACGGCGCCGGCTGCGAGCCGAACCTCGGCTGCCACTGCCCCGCTCCGACGAACAGCCGCCCGCCGGCCGCCGCGAAGAAGCCTGTTATACCGTGCTGCGGTCCCGTGAACATCATGACGGCCACTCCTCTCCCCTCACACTGCGTTGCCTTACCGCGTTCCGCTGCGCGGCGCGGAACGTTATCATCCATAATTTTACCATCTTCTGTTACAAATTGCAATATCCGCCCGAAATAACTTTGCCTTGCCTGTCCGGGAGCCCGCGTCAAGGCTGTTTTTCTCATATTTTTCTTGCCAAACCGCCCTTTTTGTGGTATACTTTATAATGTTGTTTTATGCGCCGTCACCGTCAGGCGCCGGCGCGCGACGTACAAATGATATTTAAAATCAAGACATACCGAAAGGCGGGTTACAAATGACCTACAACAAAAAGACAATCGAAGACATCGATGTTGCCGGCAGAAAAGTTCTCGTCCGCTGCGACTTCAATGTCCCCCTGAAAGACGGCGTCATCACCTCGGACAAGAGGATCGTCGGGGCTCTCCCCACGATAAAGTACCTTCTCGACAAAGGCGCTGCCGTCATCCTCTGCTCCCACATGGGCAAGCCGAAGGGTGAGAGAAACATGAAATACACTCTGGCTCCGGTAGCCGCGAGACTCACCGAGCTCCTCGGACAGAAAGTTGAGCTCGCTCCCGACACGATCGGCCCCGAGACCAAGAAGATGGCCGCCGCTCTCAAGGGAGGACAGGCGCTCCTTCTCGAGAACACCAGGTTCGACAAGAGAGAGGAAGCAAACGACCCCGAATTCGCGAAAGAGCTCGCCTCGATGGCCGAGATCTTCGTCAACGACGCCTTCGGCGCCGCTCACAGAGCCCACGCCTCCACGGCGGGCGTCGCGATGTACGGCGGACTTCCGGCCGTATGCGGATACCTGATCCAGAAAGAGATCTCGGTCATGGGCAAGGCCCTCGAAGATCCCGCCAGACCGTTCGTCGCCATCCTGGGCGGCGCCAAGGTCTCCGACAAGATCGGCGTCATCAGCAACCTGCTTGAAAAGGTCGACACCCTCATCATCGGCGGCGGAATGGCCTACACCTTCTTCAGGGCGATGGGCAACGACGTAGGCACCTCGATCTGCGAATACGACAAGCTCGACCTCGCGAGAGACATGCTCGCCAAGGCCAAGGAGCGCAAGGTCAACCTCCTCCTGCCCGTCGACAACTACATCGGCAGAGAGTACAAGGAAGACACCATCTACATGCGGATCTACTCCGACTCGATCCCCGACGGCTGGATGGGCCTCGACATAGCCGAAAAGACCCAGGAACTCTACGCCAAATCGATCGCCGGAGCCGGCACGGTCGTCTGGAACGGCCCGATGGGCGTCTCCGAGTGGCCGCACTTCGCGGGCGGTACCGAGGCCGTCGCCAAGGCTGTCGCCGAGAGCGGCGCCGTATCGATCGTCGGCGGCGGCGATTCCGTCGCGGCAGTCGAAAAGCTCGGCTATGCCGACAGGATGACCCACGTCTCCACAGGCGGCGGAGCTTCGCTCGAATTCCTCGAAGGCAAGGACCTTCCCGGTATCTCCTGCCTGCAGGACAAATAATCGAACTATCAAAGATCAGCGGCCCGGCCACTGCCTGAAGGGGCGGCCGGGCCCGCAAAATACAGGCCGGACGCAACGCCGGACCTAAAAAGTCAAGAGAGGACAGTTCAGTATAATGAAACCCGAAGTCAGAAAGACCGTCATCGCCGGGAACTGGAAGATGAACTTCACTCCCCGCGAGGCAAAGAAATTCATAAAGGCGGTAACGCCGCTCGTCGCCGGCAAGGACTGCTGCGACATCGTATTCTGCGCTCCCTACGTGACCGTCGAGGCCGCCGTCAAAGCGGCGAAAGGCACGAACATCCACATCGGAGC
>CADCPG010000116.1 GCA_902803255.1 uncultured Ruminococcus sp.
ATGTTCGCGAGCGCCGACGCCGCCGTGTCAGCCGGGCCTTCGCCGACCGCGGTGATCTGACCGCCGCAGATCGCGATCTCTCTGCCGGAGCCGATCTTCAGTCCCTCGTACGACGAATCGCGCGACGCCTTCGTCAGAGAAACCGACACCGTGCGGCTGCCGCCCTCGCGCATCTGCGCGATGCGGAAGTCGGTGTCTTCGCTGTCGGGGACGTCCATCGCGAGCGCGAAATACCCGGCGGCGATGTCGGGCGTCTCGATGACGGTGACCTTCGAGTCCTGGATCATCGATGCCGCCTGCCGCGCCGCCATGATGATGTTGCGGCTGTCGGGCAGGAGTGCGACGCGCTCGGCACCGGCCAGCTTTATGGCCTCGATGAACTCGTTCGACGAGGTGTTCATCGTCCTGCCGCCGTCGATCACGACGTCGCAGCCGAGCCCGGAGAATATCTTTTTCAGTCTGATCCCGCCGAACGGACCGTCCTCACCGTTGACGACGGCCACCTTGGCGAATTTTTTCTTCTGCGCCGTCGCCTTCTTCACCGACATCCGGTCGTCGTGCTCGTTGTGCTGCAGCTGCATGTTTTCGAGCTTGAAGGTGAGGAATTCGCCGTATTTTCTCGCCAGCGCGATGATCTTCTCGGGGCACTTGGTGTGCACGTGGACCCGGATCCTCGAACCGTCGCGGATGAGCGCGAGCGAGTTTCCGAGCGACTCGAGCGCGGCCGAGAAGTCCCGCTCGCGCAGGTCGTGATCGTACTCCGGGCCGTTCATCAGCTGGAGTATGAACTCGAGGCAGTAGCCGTCGGTGAACTCGGAGTCGGCGTCGAAGAACGACAGGTCGGCCGCGGGCTTGGGCGGCGCGGGATCGACCGCCGTGGTGTCCTGGATCTTTTCGCCCCAGAGGCAGCTCAGCATGCCCTCGACGATCGCGATGTAGCCCATCG
Source organism: uncultured Ruminococcus sp. (assembly GCA_902803255.1). Classification (GTDB taxonomy): domain Bacteria; phylum Bacillota; class Clostridia; order Oscillospirales; family CAG-272; genus CAG-390. The sequence continues at coordinate 947 of CADCPG010000116.1, forward strand.
CGCCGCTGTCGACAACTCCCGCCTCCTTGAGCACGGGAAGCAGGTCGGGAGTGGTGATGAGACTCTTTTTCATCGATGCCAGATACATCGACAGAAGGTCGTCCACCGACGTACCGCGGCCCACATGGTCCCTGACGTTCTCTATGCCTTCTCTCGCGACGGTGAGCAGTGTTCCTTCCACCGGGCGCATGATCGCCGCGTAGGCGGTCCTGTAGGCCCTCACAAGGGCATCCCTGAGCTCGCCGGGGTTCACGTTCCCGCAGTGGGTGAGCTCGAGGAATATCCCCTTGAACAGCTGCGACAGTATCACTCCGGAATTGCCGCGGGCACCGAGGAGCATGCCTTCGCTGAGGCCCTTGAGGTAGGCCCCCGACTCGCGCCGCGACGGCGCGTGCCGGATGCCGTTCTCGAGGGTCAGCCGCATGTTCGTGCCGGTGTCGCCGTCGGGAACGGGGAATACGTTGAGGTCGTTTATTTCCTGTTCTCTCCGCCGCAGGTTGGCAAGCCCGCTGCGGAGCATCATTTCAAAATCGTTGCCGTTGATCTTTGTCGTCTTCATTTGTCCGGCGCGGGATGACCCGCCCCTTTGCAGTTATTTGTCCTTTTTGTCCTGTACGGCCCTGTCCTTCTTTCCCATCATCGAGACGGAGCGGGGGAGAAGGAAGCTCAGCGCGAATGCCGCGGCGGTCCCGGCGGCGGATACGAGAGTCATATAGATTATGGCGTTCGACGCGGCCTCCTCGGTGCCCTTGAGGGCGTTGAGGACGACATTCGCCCCGATGCCGGAGGCGATCCCGGAGAAGAGGCCCTGAACGGCGAAGTACATCGCCGAGTTCGAGATCCCCGTCTTCTTTTCCTCGTCAGCCGCCAGCTGCGCGGGCACCGAGTAGGCGACCGCGAAGAGCGCGCCGATGGCGAACGAGGCGAGCAGGCCGCCGACGACAGACAGCACCGTCTTCGCTCCGGGGTCGGACACCTTGTTGCCGATGAAGTACATCGACACCATGCTCGCCGTGAAGGTGAGCAGTATGTATCTGAAGGCGAAGCCGAATCCCCTGTCGCGGTTGATCTTGTTGTAGAGCAGCAGCGTCAGCGGGACGGGGGCGAACGAGCAGGCCATGACTATGATCATGTTCATGCCGACCTTCGAGAAGAACTCGTTGATCCCTCCGAGGAAGAGCTGTACGCCGAAAGTCATGAACGAGTAGACTATCATCCAGATTATGAAATCGCGGTTTTTGAAGGTGTATCTGAGCGATTTTATCAGGTTGACCGTCTTCGGCGCGTCGGGAGCGCTCTCGCCGAGCGTCGACTGCTCCTTAATCATGAAGAGCGGGATCATCATCGTCAGCGACAGCGGCAGCACGATCAGCGCGACAGTGCGCACGTTGATGCTGTTGAGCATCGCCCTGACGACGACGTAGCCCAGGATGAAATAAAGGATGTCGCATACCGACTTGACGTTCGAGATGTACGAACGCTCCTCCTGAAGTCCTACGATCTCGGTGAAGGTGGCGTAGTAGGTGACCATCGTCAGCGTGTAGAAGGAATAGAAGACGCACAGGATGATGCCGTAATACACGGTATTGAGCATCGACGCCTCTCTCACGGGGATGACGAGGAAGAGGAGATATGCGATGACCATCGGTACGAATCCGATCACGATAGCGGGGCGTCTGCGGCCGAAGCGCGTCTTCAGGCGGTCGGTGAAGGAGGCCATCGGGATGTCGATGATACCGTCCAGAACTTTCGCGGCAAATCCGAACGCCGTCCATACGCCGAGTACGACGAGGTCGCGGCCGATGTAGGTCTGGAAGGGAAGTACGGCTTCTCCGAAGCCGCCCACGAGCAGGGCGCTGCAGAGATACGAGGTGAACATGAGGTTGAGCATGTTGACGCCCATACCGGATGTGGCGTAAAGCGTCATCTGCCATTTCTTTGTCAGTTTATTCATTATCCGTTATATCCTTTTCTGTGGAATCGGCGCCGCGTGCCGCGCCGCAATGAGCGGAAGAGGGCGGAGTCAGGGGGTAAGAGGCGGGAGCAGGAGCGCGTTTATACCGGAACGGTCGGGTCCGGTAACGCGGCCGGAGGGGCTTCAGTTTTTCTTCGAGAGCTCCTCGAAGATCTTTTTCTCGGCTTCGAGTCCCTTCGATATGGGAGAACCGACGTAATACGCCGCCATGAGACCGGGACCGATGTTTATACCGCAGGCGGGATAGACGTCGTTGATCACTACTGCCTTCGGCTTTATGCGCTCCTCGATGAGACGCTTGTACTCCTCGGCCTGCCTGCGGCGGCAGGACTGGGCGATGAACACCGTCTGATCTTCCGGGTCCTCTATCGTCTTTTCGATATATCCTATCATCAGTTCGTAGGCCGCCTTCGCGCCTGTCGCCTTGACAAGGACAGTCGTGAGGCCGTTCTCGTCGAACTCGCCGATCGGCTTGACGCCCGCGAGTGTGCCGAAGAAGGCCTTCGCGTGGGTGATGCGGCCCTTTTTCGCTACGAACGAGAGGTCGTCGAGCCAGCCGGACTGACGGAAGCGGTTCTTATTGGTCTCGACCCACTCGAGGGTCTCGTCGAAGCTTCTGCCGTCCTGTGCCATCTTTGCGGCGTAGATCGCGATAAGGCCGATGCAGGGGCCGAATCTGCGGCTGTCAACGCAGCCGATCTTCGCCTCGGGATGAGCCTCGCGGACAGTCTCGGCGGCCTTGCAGAGAAAGCCGTACGAACCGCTGATGCCGGCGGAGATGGTGATGGCTATGACGTCGCTGCCTTCCGAGACCAGCTTTTCCAGCGCGGCGGCGAATTCTTCGATGTTCGGGGGGGCGGTGGTGTAGGCTTCGGGCCGCTTCTTGAGGTCGGCGTAGAAGCTGTCGCGGTCGTATTCCTTCCATTCGACGAACGCGGGGATGTCGCCGCGGTCGGGGACGGTTAAGTGCCCGGGTATGAGGGTTATGCCGTATTTTCCGGTGTATTCGGGCGAGAGGTCGCAGGTGGTGTCTGTGAGGATTTTCAGTGGTCTCATTGTTACGCTCCTGATCTTTTCGTTGTTATTGTTCGCTGGATATTAAACGTATATTTTGCGGTCTCCCGGTCATTCCCGGGGAGAGGTCCGCGTTAACGGACGCATTTACCGGTGAATTCCGCGATCTCCGACTTTATCATATCGCCGCCGGCGATGAAGGCGAGCGTGTGCTCGGCGCCCGGCACGGTGACGAACCTCTTCTCCGAGGCGCATGCGAAATACATGCTCTCGGTGTCGCTCCGAGATACGGTGCTGTCCCGCTCTCCGCGGATGAAGAGCATCGGGACGGATGCCTTCTCGAGCGCCGGCTCGGCCGTCGAGGCTATGTCGGCGTGAAGGAAGACGCGGCCTATCAGGCGGACCGCCGGAACGATGAGCCTGCGCGGCAGGTGCAGCGATCCCGCCATGCGGATCACCTGGCATACCGGCGACGGGAAGGGCGAGTCCGCGATTATCCCTGACACCGTGTCCGGAGTCAGCCTGTCGGCTGCGAAGGCGGCCGCCGCGGCTCCCATCGACTGCCCGTATATGCAAAGTTTCGCTCCGGGGTGCGCCTCCGCGGCCCAGTCCATCCAGCCGAGCAGGTCGTCGGCCTCCCTGATACCGAGAGAGGTGAATCTGCCGCCGCTTCCGCCGTGCGCGCGCAGGCGCGGAAAGAGCAGCGACCAGCCGTTCTCCCTGAAATAGAGAGCCTGAGGCGCCATGATGAAAGTCGGGTCAGCCCTGTATCCGTGGACAATGAGCATGATCTTCTCATGCTCCTGCGCCGCATCGGGGGATGGTATGTACAGCCCCGACAGCACGGGGCCCCTGCGCGAGCGCGCGGTGACGTTAACGCCTCCCAGCTCAGACAGCTTTCCGGCGTCGGACAAAAGTCTTACCGCGTAGGGCGCGAAATATGTCTTCGCGAGGTATTCTCTGTCGCGGCGGCGGTCCTTCGCCCTGCCGAACACGAAGAAAAAAGAAATGAGGCATGGGATGAATATGAATACGGTCCACAGCGCGGCTGCGGTCGCGAGCAGTATGCCCGCGGCCCGCGCGGCGTCGGCAAATGTCAGCGGTCTCTCCGCGAGCGGCCGGACGGACAGGAGCCGGAACGGTCGCGCCGCCGGCGGTGACGGTCTGATAAGGAAAAAGAGAAGAAGAGGTTTCAAAGCGCCCGCCTCATTTCTTTCCCGGGCCGCTGCCCGGTCTTATTCCGAGGAGGTTCCATTTCTTTCTGGCCTCCTCCTCGGCGGTGCATTTTTTCACGCCGAATGCGCACAGGTATGCAAAATGTTCGCAATTGTTGTGGAGCAGGCTGTATCCGCCCGATCCGATGCCGGCGCGAGCGGCGTCGACGGTCTCTTTCGGGCTTCTCCTCGCGCGGGCTTCGCGCCTGTCGCAGACGCCCACCTCGACGATCTTCCCGCCCGAGAAGGTGCCTATGTCGGTGACGCCGACCCGGATGGCGGATTCGTCGCGGGGACGGCCGTCGGGAGCCGGACCGAACTCGATCACTTCAGAGTCGGAGACGTAAATTCCGTAATGGAAAAAGCTGCCGACGGGTATCCGTATCATGTCGCCCTCGCGGCAGTCACCGGGGAACCATTTCATTTCAGTGCCTTTTCGATATAGTCGACGACGTCTCCGAGCGTCTTGAAATCCGACATTCCAACGTTCTCGAACCGGATCCCGAACATCTCCTCGATGCCTATGACGGTATACAGCATGCCGACCGAAGAGAAGCCGTAGTCGGCTATGAGCTCTTTCGATTCGTCGAGTTCGCCTTCGAGCAGGCGGCTGTCGGCGTCGGTCATGCTGAGTATTTCCTTCAGTTTGTCTTTTATTTCGGTTCTTGTCATAGCCTTTGGTCCCTTTGCGGTGCGGTGTGTTTTCCCCGGCGGCTCAGGTCAGAGAGCGCGCGCGTGGCGGAGGATCTTCATGCTGGGCGAGCGCGGGAAATCGGCGTCGCGGATGATGAGCCTCGAGAAGCGCTGGTATCCGGGGAGAGTCGCGTTGACTTCGTTTATCTTTCCGGTGAGATACGCTCCGCGTTCGGCCTCGGGGATCTTTCCGAGCTCGGTCATGCGCGGGAGCACCTCGAGCACAAGGATCCTCGCGCCGTTGTCCGACGTGTCCTCGTAGAGCTCGCAGTCCTGCACGCAGTCGAGAGCCGAGAAGTGAGCCTCGACCTCGGCCGGAGAGACGTTCTCGCCGTTCGGAAGCACGATGATCTCCTTGATGCGGCCGGTGATGTAGAGGAATCCCTCTTCGTCGAAGCGGGCTAGGTCGCCTGTGCGGAACCATCCGTCCTCGGTGAAGGAGGGAATGCCGCCGGCGTAGCCGGTCATGATATTCTTTCCCCTGATCCAGAGCTCGCCGTTCTCAAGTTTCAGTTCCTGTCCGGGGTAGGGGATTCCGACCGATTCGGGCTTCGTCGCGCACTCGGGGTTGCCCGATACGAGGTTCGCAGATTCGGTGAGGCCGTAGCCCGGGAAGAGGGAGATGCCCTCCTTTGCGTATTCGCCGATCAGGTAGGGCGGGACCGCGGCGGCTCCGCAGATTATGTATTTCAGATCCGGCCCGAGCATGTTGCGGCCGAATTTCCTCGAGAGCGTGAGGGCCATTTCGGCGAGAGCGGGCACCATGACCATGACGGTCGGTCTGAACACGGCGATGTCGCGGAACATGTTTTTGTTGTCGCGGCAGATGAAGAGCGCCGAGCCGGTGTAGAGAGACGTCATGAGGTTGCGGATGAGCCCGAAGACGTGCGAGAAGGGAAGCACAAGCAGATATCTCTGGAAGAAGACGTCGCGGTAGCCGTAGCAGCCGTTGACGGTGCCCTGCATGACGGCCTCGTTCGAGAGGATCGCGGCCTTGCTCTTGCCCGTCGTGCCTCCGGTGAACATGACGGCGCACGGGGCGCCGGGCATCACGTCGGCCGCGGGGGCGGGCTCGCCGCTGTCGGCGGAGGATATGATCTTAACGCCGGGGATGCGCTCCGCTGCGGGCGCCGTCTTTGCCGAGAGGGCGGGAGAGACGGCCAGCGCCTTCAGGCCGAATCCGGCCGTGATGCCGAGCACCGCTTCGGCGGGGAGCTGCGGAGGCATTATGACGGCCGGTCTGCCGGCTGTCGCGGCGGCGAGGAACACTTTTACGAAATCGTACGAATTCTCGACGAGTATCCCGATCATGCCCTCTCCCGCGAGAAGCCCGCGGAAGGCGGCGACGTCGCGGTCGAGCTGTTCGTAGCTGTAGACCGATCCGTTGTCCTCGATCGCGGTGCGGCCGCCGTATTCGGCCGTGCAGTGTTTCCACATTTCGGCGACGGTCCCGTACCCGCGGATCTTTGCGAAGGTTTCGCCGTCCGTATATTTTCTGAAGATTTCGGATGATGGTGCGAACATGGTGTCATACCGCCTTTCTTCCGGCCGCCGGGGGCAGCCGGCTTTGTAGTTTCTGCTGATTTCTTATGATGCTTTTATTTGTTTTCGGGGAGGAAAGCCCGGAGGCTCGCTTCGAGCTTGGCGAGGAGCGATGCGACCTCGTCCACCTCTTTCATCGAGGGATTGCTGCCGCAGATGTCGCGCAGGTCGACCGGCTCTCCTATGACCGCCGTCAGCCTGGAGTACCAGTGCTTCTTTTTTGTGAGCAGCACCGGCATCACCGGCGCGCCGCTCTTGATCGCCATG
>CADCPG010000117.1 GCA_902803255.1 uncultured Ruminococcus sp.
CGGCTACGGCATAGCGAAGCACAAAGGGTACGGCACGCGCGAGCATCTCGACGCGATAAGAAGGCTGGGCCCCACACCAGAGCACCGTCTGTCGTTTCTGCATCTGGACCACGGCGGAGAGGGCCGTCAGTGAACCGGTTTACATATGAACAGACTGAACATTAACCAGCTCGGTACCGTCGGAAAAGCCGGCGAGGACGCTGCCGCCGATTATCTTATGAAGCAGGGATTTTCCGTAATCGGAAGAAACATAAAATACGGAAAGCTCGAGACCGATATCATATGCACCGATCCCGACGGCAGACATATCGTTTTCGTCGAGGTCAAGAGCAGGACGGTCCCGGCGTCCCCCGGCCGCGGGAGATACGGTTCGCCGTCAACCGCCGTGGACAGGAGCAAGAAACAGCATCTCGTCGAGGCCGCGAGAGACTGGATAAAGGAAAACAGGCCGTCAGGTCTTTTCCCTAGGATGGATGTCATCGAGGTCTACCTGAGGTCTTCGGACGGCACTGACGGGAACGCCGGAAACAAAAAATTCGAAGTTGAGAAGCTTAATCACTTCAAGAACGCGTTCGGAGTGAATTTTTAGGAAGCCGCGGGCCCCGCACGAACGGCGGCGTCATCAAATCGAAAGGTAAACCGTTTTTATGAAATACTACAGTACGCGAACAGATCCCGACGCTCCCGGCGAAGGCCGGTCGGCCGCGGAAGTAATAGTCTCAGGCATCGCTGATGACGGCGGGCTCTACATGCCCGACAGCATCCCGAGAGTCGGTCCCGACTTCATCTCTTCCCTGCTGCCCCTCGATTACTGCGGAAGGTCGGATAAGATACTCTCACTCTATCTCGACGGTTTCGAACCCGACGAGATCCGCAAATGCGGTACCGATGCCTATTCGGCGCCGGCTTTCCCGGCCGACCCGGCTCCTACGGTAAAACTCAAAGACGGGCTTCACGTGCTCGAACTCTGGCACGGTCCGACCTGCGCCTTCAAGGACATGGCGCTGCAGATCATGCCGAAGCTGCTCTCGCTCTCCATCCCGAAATCTGGAGAGAAAAGGGACGCGCTGATACTCGTCGCCACATCCGGCGATACCGGCAAAGCCGCTCTCGAAGGCTTCCGTGACGTCCCGGGCGTGAGGATCTCGGTGTTCTACCCCGCCGACGGGGTCAGCCGGGTGCAGAAGGCGCAGATGATAACGCAGAAGGGCGAAAACGTCTCTGTTTGCGGCATCAGAGGCAATTTCGACGACGCCCAGAGCGGAGTAAAGAGAATATTCGGAGACGCGCAGACCGTCAGGCGGATCGCGCGAAGGGGATATTTCCTCTCGAGCGCGAATTCGATAAACTGGGGCAGACTGCTGCCTCAGATCACATATTATTTTTCTTCGTACTGCGATCTCGTGAATTCCGGCGAGATCACCGCGGGAGACATGATCAATTTTTGCGTCCCGACCGGCAACTTCGGCGACATATTCGCCGGATACATGGCGACCCTCATGGGGCTCCCCGTACGCCGGCTCGTCTGCGCGTCGAACTCGAACAACGTGCTCACCGATTTCTTTGCCACCGGCGTTTACGACCGCAACCGCCGGTTCTACACCACCGCGTCGCCCTCGATGGACATACTGATTTCGTCGAACCTCGAAAGACTGCTGTCGGTCACCGCGGGGTACGCGAAGACGGCCGGGTATATGGAATCGCTGAAGGAGACCGGAAGATATTCAGTCGATGAAGAGGTCATGAACGAGATCCGCGACGTCTTCGACGCCGGGTATGCCACCGACGAAGAATCCTTCGGGACCATAAGACGCTGCTTCTCAGATTATTCGTATCTCATCGACACTCACACGTCAGTAGCGCTCTCCTGCATCGAAAAATACAGGGAGAAGACCGGCGACATGACGCCGGCCGTCGTGCTCTCCACCGCGTCGCCTTTCAAATTCGCGGGCTCGGTATACACCTCGGTCACCGGGAAGGAGGCCCCCGCCGGATATGCCGCGCTCGAGGCGCTGGAGGAGGCCGCATCAGTCCCGATCCCTGAGCCGCTCCGCGACATAGACAAGCGCGAGATCCGCTTTCCCGACGAGATCGATCCCGCCGATATGGCGGATCACATACTGCGGGAGATCTGAGATGTCCCTCTTCTGCATCGCCGACCTGCATCTGCCGGGACCGTACGGAGAGGGCAAATCGATGGAGGTCTTCGACTCCCGCTGGCGCGGGGCCGTTGAAAAGCTCGAAAAAAACTGGCGGGCGATCGTGGAGAGCGACGACACAGTCGTGATCCCTGGCGATATCTCGTGGGCGCTGAAGCTTCACGACGCGCTGGATGACTTAAAATTCATCGACAGTCTCCCCGGAAGGAAACTGATCGGCAAGGGAAACCACGATTTCTGGTGGTCGACCGCCGGCTCGATGAGATCGCTCTTCGAGAGCGCCGGAATAACCACCATCGACCTTCTTTACAACAACTCGTACGTCATACCCGGTTTCGAGATAGTCGGCGCAAGGGGCTGGTATCCCGATCCCGCGAACCAGAAGACGGCCGCGGGCTCTCCGCCGCCCGACTGGGCCAAGATCTCGGCGAGAGAAGAGACAAGACTGAAGCTCAGCATAGCCTCGCTCTCCAGGTACACCGGCGGCGACGGCCCCGAGCGGATCCTTTTCATACACTTCCCTCCCGTATGGCGCGGGTTCGTATGCCGCGGTATCGTGGACATCATGCACGAGAGCGGGATCCGAAGATGCTATTACGGACACATCCACGGGGTGTATTCGTCGGAAGGCGACTTCGAATTCGAGGGCATTTCATTTAAGATGATATCGGCCGACAGGCTCGACTTCTCACCCATGCCGGTGCCGAGAAGGGTCACAAGGCCCGACGGCGGCGGCGCGTTTTACCGGGAATATCATAATTGACACATAAACCGAAAGGAAATCAAAGAATGACAGTCAGAAAAACAGAGATCGACGAAAAGAATCTCGCAACGGTGGAGTTCTCCTTCACGCCCGAAGAGGTCGAAAAGGAAAAATCCGCAGCCTTCAGAAAACAGTCAGGCAAGTTCAGGATCCCCGGATTCCGTCCAGGCAAAGCCCCCCGCACCATCATCGAAAAGATGTACGGACCCGACGTTTTCCTCGACGACGCCGTAAACGCGCTGATAAACGCGAATTATACCGAGATCACCTCGGCTCCCGGAAAAGAGATAGTTTCGAGGCCGAGCTTCGACCTTGTTTCGGAAGAGTCCGAACTTGTGATCAAGGCCGAGATGTACGTTAAGCCGGAGATCGAGCTCGGCGACTACAAGGGCATCCCCGTATCCGCATACAAGGCTCCCGTCACCGACGAGGAGATCACCTCGGAGATCGACGCAGCCCGCAAGCGCAACGCCAGAGAGATAGACGTCGAAGACAGAGCCGCCCAGAGCGGCGACACCGCCGTTATCGACTATGAGGGCTCGGTCGACGGAGTTCCCTTCGAAGGCGGAAAAGACACCGGTTACCATCTCAAACTCGGTTCCGGCTCCTTCATCCCCGGATTCGAGGACCAGGTGATCGGACACAGCGCCGGCGACGACTTCGACGTAAACGTCACATTCCCTGAGGACTACCACGCAAAAGAACTCGCCGGGAAGGCTGCAGTCTTCAAGGTGAAGCTTCACAAGATCACATACGAGGAGCTCCCCGAGGCCGACGATGATTTCGCCGTAGACGTCTCCGAGTTCAACACCTTCGCTGAATACCGCGACGACGTCGCGAAGAAAATTGCCGACAGACATGCGGCGACCGCAGACAGAGAGGTCAGAGACAAGCTCGACACCGCTCTCGCCGGCCTCGTGAAGGCTGAGATCCCCGCCCCGATGATCGACAGCGAGGTCGAAGCCATGATCAGGGACGCCGAATCGCGCATCTCGATGAACGGCATCGACTTCAAGACCTACCTCGGCTATTTCGGCATGACCCTCGATCAGTACAAGGAGAATTCAAGGCCCGAGGCCGAAAAGGCCGTGAAGGTGCGCCTCGCGCTTGAGAAGATCGCCGCCGATACCGGCATCGAGATCACCGACGAAGAGATCGACAAGGAATATCAGTCGATCGCGACAGGATACAGCGTCGAAGTCGATTACGCGAAAGAGCAGCTTCCGAAGGAGGAGATCGTATCGAATCTCAAGCTCCGCCGCGCTGCCGAGGCCGTAAAGGAAGCGGCCGTCATAGAATTCACCGACAAGCTTCCCGAGCCCGCAAAGGAAGAAGAGCCCGCCGGCGAAGACAAAAAAGAAGAAGAAACAGCCGAAGAGAATAAATAATTTCACGCGACGATCACGGCATATGCGTGAAGGAGACGGGCCGGTAGTGCCATCCGGCCCGTTCCTCCGAGGTCCGCACTTTCCGGATGTCCCGTGACCCGGCAGAGGAAAAGTAAGCCGAAAAGGCAAACAACAGAAAGAAACAGGTAACGGAATGGAATTCAGCAAGGCCATCTCACGCGCGGCACTCGTGCCGTACGTCATAGAACAGACCGGCAGGGGCGAGCGCTCGTACGACATATTCTCCCGCCTGCTCAACGACAGGATCATATTCCTGTCAGACGAAGTCAACGACGCCACGGCTTCTCTCGTGATCGCTCAGCTCCTCTACCTCGAGTCGCAGAATCCCGATGAAGACGTGTCCTTCTACATCAACAGCCCCGGCGGTTCGGTCACCTCGGGCATGGCTATCTACGACACCATGAAATTCATCAGGTGCGACGTGCAGACGATCTGCGTCGGTCTCGCGGCCAGCATGGGAGCCTTCCTGCTCTCCGCCGGCACGAAGGGCAAGAGGATCGCTCTTCCCCACAGCGAGATCATGATACACCAGCCTCTCGGCGCCGCGGAAGGCCAGTGCAGCGACGTTCTTATCAGAGCCGAGCTGTTGAAAAACACCAAGAAGATGCTCAACACCATCCTTGCCGAGAACACCGGTAAGAGCTACGAAGAGATCGAGCGCGACACCGACCGCGACAACTTCATGACCGCGAAAGAGGCGCTCGAATACGGTATCATCGACAAGATCATCGAGCACCACGCCTGATCCATCATTTTTTAAAGGACTGACATCAAAATGCCATCTGGTTCATCCAAGGGACCGCGCTGCTCATTCTGCGGAAGGAGCGACAGCGAGGTCAATTATCTGATCCCCTCCAACACGGGAACATACATCTGCGACTTCTGCGTCGATGCCTGCAGTGAACTGATCGAGGCCCAGAACAAATACAACCGCAAGCCCTCAGGGCTCGCTCTGTCGGCCGACAGGCTGCCCCGTCCCGCGGAGATCAAGTCTTCCCTGGACAAATACGTCATCGGTCAGGATGAGGCCAAGATCGCGCTCTCAGTGGCCGTATACAACCATTACAAGCGAGTCCTAGCTCTCGACAGAAAGAACGGACGCGGGACGTCGAAGAAAGGCAAGACGGTCGACGTAAAAGAAGTCTCTGACGACGTCGAGCTCGGAAAGAGCAATGTACTTCTCATCGGCCCCACCGGATCTGGCAAGACATATCTTGCGCAGACGCTGGCACGTACGCTGAAGGTGCCCTTCGCGATAGCCGACGCCACGACGCTCACCGAGGCCGGATATGTCGGAGAGGACGTCGAAAACATACTGCTGCGGCTGATCCAGGCCGCCGATTTCGACATCGGACTCGCCGAGAAAGGAATCATATACATCGACGAGATCGACAAGATCTCGCGCAAGAGCGAGAACAGGTCGATAACCCGCGACGTCTCGGGAGAGGGCGTGCAGCAGGCGCTGCTCAAGATCCTCGAAGGGACGGTGTCGAATGTCCCTCCGAACGGAGGGCGCAAACACCCGAACCAGGATTTCATAAGCATCAACACCGAAAACATCCTCTTCATCTGCGGCGGGGCCTTCGACGGCCTTGAGCAGATCATTGAAAAGCGGCGCGGGACTCAGCTCATCGGATTCGGGAGCAAGCTCATGCCGAAGGTATCGGACAGCATAAAGGTCTTTGAGGACGTGACGCCTCACGACATCGTTAAATACGGACTCATCCCCGAACTCGTCGGAAGGATCCCGGTTATAGTGTCGCTCGACGCCCTCGACAAGGAGGCCCTATGCCGCATAATCACCGAGCCCAAGAACGCGCTGATCAGGCAGTATCAGAAGCTTTTCTCACTCGAGGGGATAAAGCTTGAATTTGAAAAATCCGCACTTGACGCCATAGCGGCCCTCGCGCTCGAACGCAAGACGGGAGCCAGAGGACTGCGTTCAATCATGGAAAAGGCCATGATGGACCTCATGTTCGAGCTGCCGTCGCGCGACGACGTTGCGTCTGTCACCATCACAGGCGATTATATCGCAGGGAAAGGCGGGCCGGTACTTGGACTTAAGGAGCCCGCCCCTGCCGAAAATGAAGACGCCGGGGACGCTGACGGCAAACAGACTGACTGACTGACTGACTGACTGATTTACCGACAGACCGGAGGAGCTAAACTGCCGATGAAAGGACTGAAGACGGTCTATATATGCTCGTCCTGCGAGTACGAATCGATCAAATGGGCGGGGCGATGCCCTCGCTGCGGCGCATGGAACTCTTTTGTAGAGGACGTCATCGAACTTCCCGACAAGACCGGCTCCGCCGACAGCAAAAAGCAGGCGCGTGCCGAACTCCGCGACAGCGTAGGCGGAAACGCCGACGCCGTGCCTATCGACGGGATCACCGAGGACAGCTGCATACGCACCGCAACCGGGCAGTCGGAACTCGACAGAGTGCTGGGCGGAGGCCTTGTAAAAGGATCCGTAGTGCTGCTGACCGGCGAACCGGGGATAGGCAAATCCACCCTGGTGCTGCAGATATCCGGCATCATATCAAAGTCCAGGAATCTGCTCTACGTATCGGGAGAGGAATCCCCCGGGCAGATCAAGCTGAGAGCGAAAAGGCTCGGCGTATCGGGAAGCTCCCTCTATCTCATCTGCGAGTCGAACACCGACCGTATAATGAAAGAATGCGAGCGGATCAAGCCCGATGTGCTGATCGTCGACTCCATACAGACGATGTACACGCCAGGGTCGGCGTCGTCGCCGGGCAGCATCGCTCAGGTGAGGGAAAGCGCTCTCGCGTTCATCTCAAAGGCCAAGAACGACGGGACGTCGGTGATACTCATCGGTCACGTCAATAAGGAAGGAACGATCGCAGGGCCCAAGGTGCTCGAGCACATGGTCGACGCCGTCCTCTGCTTCGAGGGCGAACGCCAGCAGGCCTACAGGATCATCCGGGCGGTAAAGAACAGGTACGGATCGACCGACGAGATCGGCGTATTCGAAATGACCGACAAAGGTCTGTGCGAGGTCCCCGATCCTTCTGAGGTGCTGCTGGCCGGAAGGCCGAAAAACGTATCCGGAAACTGTGCCGCCTGCATGATCGAGGGAACAAGGCCGATGATAGCCGAGATCCAGGCGCTCGCCACAGATACAGGCTTCCCTTCTCCGCGGCGTACCGTCAACGGCATCGACTACAACCGGATGTGCATGATATCGGCCGTGCTTGAAAAACGCCTCGGCCTGCGCTTTTCGACCAAGGACCTCTACCTCAACGTCATAGGCGGCCTGAGGGTCGACGAGCCGGCATCAGACGCCGCGCTGTCTCTCGCCATGATTTCGTCATATACAGACAGACCGGTCCCCGACTCGCTCGTGGCGATCGGCGAGATCGGGCTGGCGGGCGAATGCAGGGCGGTGTCGTCGCTCGAGGCGAGAGTCAGGGAATGCGAACGCCTCGGGTTCACCGAGATCGCCGTGCCCCTCCGAAATGTCGAAAAGCGCAAGATCACGGCGGGGCCCGGCGTAAAACTGATCCCCGTCCGGAGCGTGTTCGAACTGCTGCCGCTGCTCGGAGAAAAGAAGGAATAGTATTCGAACACGTCAGGTCAGCCTACTCAGAGAAAAAAGCAGCCCGGCCCGTAAGGACGTTGTATCATTTCATGATGATCATATTTTGAAAAAGCCGGATGAACTGACTTGCAAGTCCATCCGGCTTTTTATTTCCGCGGTTACCGTCGCTCCCGGAACACCCAGGGGCTCGGACGGCCTTTTTTTATGATATACGCATCTTTCGCAAGACACGCGAGAGGTGTGTCGGAATACGAATCCGAATAGAATGATTCGACGGTGGCGTCTGGATATCTTTCCTTCAGCCGCACGACCTTCTCCCCGCCTTTGCAGTTCTTCCCTTCTATGAGTCCGGTCCCGACGTCCATCCGCGTCGCGATGACGTCGGCAACTCCGAGCCTCGCGCAGGCAGGTGCGACGAGAAACTCGGGAGACGCCGATATCACTATGTCGTCGGGCCTTCTGTTCTCAAGATACCAGCCGTAAATACCGGACATCTTCCGGTCCCAGAAGGATTCGACCTCCGATTTCGCGTCAGGTATATGCGCGAGGAAGGAAAAGAGAGCCTGCTTGAGTTCGAGGAAAGATTTCCGTCCGAAGATATATCCGACAGCCGCGGCGGCGGCGCGCGGAAGACTTCCGAGCACTGATACATGCCTCGAGAGCATGAATAACCAGAAATCCGTCGAACTGTCCCTCCTGTATACAGTCTTATCGAAATCGTATACGTTCATCTGCCTTAAGGCTCAGATCTTGATATTGCCCGTCTTCAGGATGACGTCGTGCGAGCCGCCCTCGACGATAGAGGTGGCCGACACGAGGGTGATCCTCGATTTCTTCTGCAGGTCGGGTATGTTCGTCACACCGACGTTGCACATGGTGGATCTTACCTTGTACAGGCTCTTTGCCACGTTGTCATGCAGAGGACCGGCGTAACTGACGTAGGAATCGACGCCCTCCTCGAACGACAGGCCCTCCCCGGCACCGAGGTCGTAGCGCTGCCAGTTGCGCGCCCTGTTGGAGCCCTCGCCCCAGTACTCTTTGACGTACTGACCGTTTATGACGAGCTTGTTTGTCGGGGATTCGTCGAATCGGGCGAAATATCTTCCGAGCATGATGAAATCGGCGCCCATGGCAAGCGCGAGAGCCATGTGGTAGTCGTGCACGATGCCGCCGTCGGAGCATACCGGGATATAGATGCCGGTCTCCTCGAAGTACTCGTCCCTGGCCTTCGCGACCTCGATGAGAGCCGTCGCCTGACCTCTGCCGATGCCCTTTTGCTCTCTAGTGATGCAGATCGAGCCTCCACCGATGCCGACCTTGACAAAATCGGCTCCGCATTCGGCGAGGAAACGGAAGCCCTCGCGGTCGACGACGTTTCCGGCTCCGACCTTTACGCTGTCGCCGTATTTTTCGCGGATGAAATCGAGCGTGAATTTCTGCCAGCAGGTGTAGCCCTCTGAGGCGTCGATGCACAGAACGTCGGCACCGGCATCGACGAGAGCGGGAACTCTTTCCCTGTAGTCGCGGGTGTTGATGCCAGCGCCCACCATAAAGCGTTTCCTGTCGTCGAGCAGTTCGAGCGGGTTCTCCTTGTGCTCGGCGTAGTCTTTTCTGAAGACGAAGTACAGAAGGCGTCCGCCGTTCTCCTCGTCGACGATCGGGAGCGAATTGAGCTTGTGCTCCCAGATTATGTCGTTCGCCGTCTTCAGCGTGGTGTTCGCCGGTGCGGTGACGAGTTTTTCAAGCGGAGTCATGAACTCGGAGACGCGAAGGTCGGTCGACATGCGCGACACGCGGTAGTCGCGTCCGGTGACTATCCCGAGCAGTTTGCCGTGAGCCGTGCCGTCGTCGGTGACGGCTACGGTGTTGTGTCCGTTCTTCTTGACGAGCGCCAGAACGTCGGCGAGCGTCGCGTCGGGCGTGAGGTTGGAGTCGCTCTCGATGAATCCGGCCTTGTAGCTCTTGACTCTGGCGACCATCGCGGCCTGGTCCTTTACCGGCTGCGAACCGTAAATGAATGAGATGCCGCCCTCCCTGGCCAGGGCGATGGCCATCCTGTCGTCGGATACCGACTGCATTATGGCCGATACCAGCGGGATGCTGAGCTCGATGTCGCTCTTTTCGCCTTTGCGGTATTTGACAAGAGGCGTCTTCAGCGAGACGTTGTCGGGGATACAGTCGGGAGACGTATAGCCGGGGATGAAAAGATATTCGGAAAAAGTGTGGGAAGGTTCGGGATAGATGTAAGCCATGATTCGCTCCTTTGCTTCTCTTCTGATGTCAGTTGACGAATTTCTTAAGGCCGTCGGTGAGATCTTCGACAGGCATCGACGACGTCATAACGACATTGATCTTGTATCTGTCGGCAAGCTCGTCAATATCGTTGACCATCCTCTCGAAGGTATCGATGTTGTTGTCGCAGATGCGGAGCGCGGAATCGACGAAAAGATCCGAGATATCGTGGTTGCTGGCTATGAGACCTGCGAGAAAACCGTAGAGCTGTCTTGAGCCGAATACAAAATATTCGTCGACGTTGATCAGCCTGCAGTTGTAGTTGACGTCGTATCTGAGTTTGATGCCTTTCTCGACGCATACGACCGAGCCCTTGCTTTTCTCGACTGCGTCGTTGACCATGCTGATGAGCGCCTTGGTCTTTCCGGATCCTTTGATACCTACAATTAATTTTACCATGTCTGTGAATTACCTGCCTTTCGATTTATAGACCTGATTTGCTGACTGTGTTGCGGGTGTCCGGGTTCAGAGCCTCGACCGGAGTTTTCCGGTGAGGTCCTCGTATCCAGGTTTGCCGAGCAGAGCGAACATGTTCTTCTTGTAGGCCTCGACGCCCGGCTGGTCAAACGGGTTGACACCGAGAAGATATCCTGAGACCGCGCACGCGAGCTCGAAGAAATAGATCATATACCCGAGCGAGAGCTCCGACCTGTCGGCGAGCTTCAGCACGATACCCGGAACGCCGCCGTCCTCATGGGCGAGGAGAGTGCCCTTCATGGCGGTGCGGTTCACCTCGGTCAGCATCTTTCCCGAGAGGAAGTTGAGGCCGTCGATATTCGCCGGATCGTTCGGGATCTTTGCCCTGCTGTCGGGCTTGACGATTTCGAGGACCGTCTCGAAGAGGGTGCGCTGCCCGTCCTGGATATACTGGCCGAGAGAATGAAGGTCTGTCGTGAAATTCACCGAAGCCGGATATAGCCCCTTACCGTCCTTGCCTTCGCTCTCACCGAACAGCTGCTTCCACCACTCGCTGAACATAAGTTCATAGGGTTCGTATCCGACAAATACCTCGACCGATTTTCCCGAACGGAGGAGCAGATTGCGTACCGCCGCGTAATAATACGCCGGGTTGTTCATGAAGTCGCCGGGGTCGGTGTCGAGCTCGCGCATGGCGGCGCGCGCGCCGCGCATGAGCCTGTCGATGTCGATGCCGGAGACGGCTATGGGCAGCAGACCGACTGCCGAGAGGACCGAATAGCGGCCTCCGACGTCGTCGGGAACGACGAACGTCTCGTATCCCGCTTCGTCGGCGAATTTCTTGAGAGTCCCGCGCGCTCTGTCGGTAGTAACGAATATGTGTTCCTTCGCGCGGCGCTTGCCGTATTTTTTCTCGAGCAGCGCTCTGAAGCATCTGAAATCGACGGCAGTCTCGGTCGTCGTGCCCGATTTCGAGATGACGTTGATGCTGACGTCCTTATCCTTCCTCGAGCAGAGCTCCAGCAGTTCGTCGAGATCGCTGCCGCTGATGTTGCAGCCCGAGAAATAAATGGCGGGCGAACCGGAGTCGAGCTCGTTGTGTCTCGGCGATCTGAGAAATTCGATGACTGCCCGGGAGCCCAGATACGAACCTCCTATGCCAATGACGACAAAGATGTCGCAGTTCTTTCTTATCTTCTCCGCTGCGGCCTTTATCCTCGCAAACTCCTCTCTGTCGTAATCGCGCGGCAGCGTGAGCCAGCCGAGCATCGATGATCCCTTTCCCGTGCCGGCGCGGAGCGACTCCACAGCCTTCCTCACCTCCGGAGCGATGCCGGTAAAGTCTTTCTCACTTACGAACTTGCCGGTAAAACGGCCGTCGACCTCAATTCTCATTTGATTCTCCTCTTTCATATGCGAATGATTTTATCCGTAAACGGTATTGCGTGCGAATGATGTCAGCCGGTAACAAAGGCGTAGAGAGTCCTGCTGCGGTATGTCCTGCCGGGCTCCAGCACGATATCGGTGAATTCCCGCCGGTTTGCCGAATCGGGGAACGCCTCGGTCTCAAGGCAGAATCCTCCGCGGCGCTTCTCGGGACTGCCGTCGCGCATCCTGTAGCGTCTGCCTCCCAGGAAATTGCCGGAATAGATCTGCACTCCGGGGCGGTCGGTCGATACGTTCAGGGTCAGATCCCCCTCTGGGGATACGACGGAAATATGCCGTTTCATGCGGTGCGCCTTTGTATAGTCGCCGGGGAACACAAAGCAGTGGTCGAGGCCTCCGGCTGTCGCGATATCGGGGTCGCCCGAGCGGAGCGCTGACGAGAAGCGGCGCGGTGTCCTGAAATCGAAAGCTGTCCCGGCGACCGGCTTCAGCTCTCCCGTTGGGATCAGCTCGCGGTCTGTGGGAAGATACCTGTCGGCATCGGTGCAAAGAATATGCTTTCCTATATGCCCTCCGCCGGCAAGGTTGAAATAAACGTGATTCGTCAGGTTGATGACGGTCCGGGCGTCCGACTCGGCCGTGTATGTGAGGAGGAGTCCGTTTCCGCACAGAGTATATTTCAGCGAATAGCGGAGCTCACCCGGGTAACCCTCTTCACCGTCGGGAGATACCGCCGAGAAGGTCACCGACGGCTCTGCCGAATCGCGGATCCTCGCTTTGTATATCTTCTTGTCGAATCCGCGTTCTCCGCCGTGGAGCGAATTGTTACCGTCGTTCCGGAAGAGAGTGTATTCTTTTCCGTCGAGCGAAAACCTTCCGCCCGCGGTGCGGTTCCCCGTCCTTCCCACGAGAGCGCCGAGATATCCCGGGGCTTTCTCATAAACTCCGAGCGACGGATGCCCGAGCACCGCCGAACGCACGCTGCCGTCCGGCATCCTCACTTTGATGTCGAGTATCCTCGCTCCGTAGTCGCACAGCACCGCGGTGACGGAGCTGCCTTCCGACGAGAGCGTGTATTTGCTGACCTTTCTGCCCTTGTTGCCGTGCAACAAGGCAATGCCGTAGAGTTCCTTTTCGATCATCGTCCGACCTGCTCTCTTCTTTGACTTGTTCTTTCTCTTATTACTCTGCCGTGCCTTGACACGTCATTCGTCGGGATATCCGTCCGGATTCATCGTCTGCCATCTGTCGGCGTCGCGGCACATCCGCTCAATGCCGAATTTGGCCTTCCATCCTAAGACGGAAGCCGCGAGAGATGGATCGGAATAGCTGACTGCGACGTCTCCGGGACGTCTGGGAGATATCCTGTACGGCACCTTCCTGCCCGTCGCCTTCTCGTACGCCTTGACTATATCAAGTACAGAATAGCCTATACCGGTGCCGATATTGTAATATTGCGCACCTTCGGACCCGACGGCGTGCCGAAGTGCGCAGACATGCGCTATGGCAAGGTCGACCACATGTATGTAGTCACGGACTCCGGTGCCGTCGTGAGTGTCGTAATCGTTGCCGAAGACCGAAAGATACGGGAGTTTCCCTATCGAGACCTGCGAGATGTAAGGAAGCAGATTGTTCGGAATGCCGTTCGGGTCTTCTCCGATGAGGCCCGACTCGTGGGCACCGATCGGATTGAAGTAGCGGAGCATGACGGCGGTCTTGAGCTCCCCGGCAGCGACCATGTCGGCAAGGATCCTCTCCTGCATCAGTTTTGTCTCGCCGTAGGGGTTGGACGTGGGGCCGGTCCTGAAGTCCTCCCTGATCGGGACCCTGTCGGAATTGCCGTATACCGTCGCGGACGATGAAAAGACCATGATACGCGTGCCCGCCCCGATCATCGCCTCGCAGAGGTTGAATGTGGCGCAGAGATTGTGGCTGTAATAGAGCAGCGGCCTTCTGACAGATTCTCCGACCGCCTTGAGCCCGGCGAAATGAATGACTGCGTCGATCCTGTTCTCTGCGAAGATCTTTTTCATCGCCTCTCTGTCCCTGACGTCGTTCTCGTAGAAGACAAAGTCTTTTCCGCAGATCTGCTTTACCCTGCGCAGAGCCGCGGGCTTGCTGTTTGAAAAATTGTCGACGACCACGGCTTCATATCCGCTCTTCAGCAGCTCGACCAGCGTGTGCGAGCCGATGAATCCGGCCCCGCCCGTAACAAGCACTCTCATGTCCTGTGGTTCCTCTCGGTATTTTTTGTTCCGGCGCGCCGCGCCGGACTCTGCCGGGACGGCCCGGCACCGTGTCAATTCTTTTTCCTTATTATCTCATCGACAGCCGCGTTCATCAGGTCCATCTTCTTCTCCATATCGG
Organism: uncultured Ruminococcus sp.; assembly: GCA_902803255.1. Lineage (GTDB taxonomy): Bacteria > Bacillota > Clostridia > Oscillospirales > CAG-272 > CAG-390. The sequence continues at coordinate 14,359 of CADCPG010000117.1, forward strand.
CTACGATGGCGAACTGATTGCGCGCCCGCTCGAGGTTGTGCTCCGGATGCGAGATCCTGAAATAAACATCTCCGGCGAGATAGTCGCCGAGGAAGCGTATACCGGTCTCAAGCGTTATCACGAGCGCCCCCATGGGCAGGCAGCGCAGCTCGTTCTCGGTGAGCGAGCCCCCAAGGCCGTCGCAGAAGCCCTCGGTGAAGGCGCGGAACAGCCGCAGGTCGGTTCCGACCTTAGAAAGATCGGTCTCGTCCTCGGCTGCCGTCGATGCCCCGAATCTTATTGCGTCTCCGAAATCGAAGAGCACCGAACCCGGCATGACGGTGTCGAGATCGATGACGCATACCGGCTTCAGCGTCTTTTTGTCGAGCAGGAGATTGTTGAGTTTGGTGTCGTTGTGAGTAACACGCAGCGGCAGTTCCCCGCGTGCGATCCTGTCGGTGATAAAGGAGCAGACTTCCTTCCTCTTTTTCACAAAATCGATCTCCAGCGGTATCCCGGAGGCCCTGCCTGCGGTATCGGCGGCGAGGGCGGCCTCGAAGTCTGCATAGCGCGACGGAGTGTTGTGGAAGTTGGGAATGGTCTCGCACAGCGTCGAGGCGTCGAAGCCGGAGAGCATCATCTGGAAGTTTCCGAAGGCCCGGCCGACGTCGGCGAAGACTTCGGGAGACGAGGCGGACTGCAGGCTGACTACGTCGTCGATGAACTCGTATACGCGCCACGCGTGTCCTTCGGGGTCGGTATAGAACTTGTCCGCGTTGCCGTCCCTGTCCGGTCTGCACTTTATGAAGCGCAGCGTTCCGCGCGACGGATCGCCGCCCGCTTCGGCGATCTTTCCGCGCAGGTAGCCGGTCACGGCGAATATGTTGTCCATAAGGCCGCGCGGGTCCTTGAAGACAGCGGTGTTGATCTGCTGAAGAACGTATTTTCCTCCGTCGGAAGTCCCGACGAAGAAGGTCGAGTTTATATGTCCCGTCCTGTTCTCCGAGAAGGAGACGGGAGTCGCGGGCAGGTCGAAGCGCGAAAAGATCCTGCCTATCGCATCAGCCCTGTCTTTTGTCAGTTCTGTCATCTGAATCGCTCCTAAGCATGTCAGTCACGCCCAGAGGTCTTCGGGATATACCCCGGCTCTGACGAGGTCGCGGATCTTTCCGCCGACATTCTCCCTGTCCTTCGCATATGTGACACCGAACCATTTTCCGGGAGTGTCGAGGACCTTGATCGAGGCAAGTCCGTCCGATACGGCCTCGCTCAGCGCGAAAGGCAGATAGTATTCCTCCTTCATCGGGTCCCTCATCCCTAGCAGGAACGACGAAAACCCGCGCCTGATCGAGTCGAGAATCCCGGGGGTGAGCCCGAAGAAGTTCATCGACGCTACCGAGCCTCCGGGCAGACGCCTTACCGAGTCACCGTTCTTTATGACGGCGTCCTGTCCGTCGGGCTCGATGCCGGTGCATTCCTCTATGCCGGAGAGCGTCCCGTCGGAGGCCAGGGTGCATATGCCTCTCGACACTCCGCCGTTCTCGGTCAGCGTGTTGGAGAGCCGGTATCCGGCCATGCAAAGCTTTGCGGGAACCCCGTAAGGGTCCGCCCCGCTCATATATCCGGCGACGATCCGGTAGGATTCGGGCCCGTAGTAGTCGTCAGCGTTGATGGTGGCGAACGGACCGTCTATCTCTCCGGCTGCGGCCAGCAGTGCGTGCGCTGTGCCCCAGGGTTTTTTGCGGAAGGTCTCACCGTCTCCGGGAAGCGAAAAACCGTCAGGAAGATCGTTCAGATCCTGGAACGCGTATCTGACGTCGGCTTTGCCCTCGATCCGCTTTCCGACGCTCTCGCGGAACAGTTCAAGATTCTCCCTTTTGATGACGAAGATGATCTTTCGATACCCCGCTCTTATAGCGTCGTAACACGAATAATCGATTATAAATTCGCCGCGGGGACCTATCGGATCGATCTGTTTTAAGCCTCCGTATCTCGATCCCATCCCCGCGGCAAGAATAACAAGCGTCATGATAATACCCCTTGTACATGATATTCTCTATAATTATAATACAAAAGCCAGAAAATGTACAGTATTATTTTGCATACAGCCGAAAAAACAATTGCCGGGAACATATCTGCCTGTTGACATTATCCCGACTCTGTGGTATAATATGTGTCTCATATGAGACAATACACGGGGCTGTCGCTTCAATGTCGGCAGATCAACGGAGAAAGGACCGGCGGAGCGGCAAAATGACGAGAATCAAAAAGGAAGAAACCGAAGCTTTCGAGCTCTGCTCCGTTTTTTCCGGCTGCAGGCCAGGCTTCGCGGCGTCGCTCCTCGATCCGGAAGCGGTGCGGACCGCAAGGCCGGGAGAGCTGATCCTCCGCTGTGGCGGACAGGCGGACGAACGGAGGTGCCTGATACTTCTGTCGGGGAGCGCCGTGGTACGGCCGTCGGACTCGCAGAAAGGTCTTATCATGCGCCTCGCCGGCCCCGGAGACATCCTCGGCCTCGCCTCGCTCTTCTCTGCCGGCGGCGCCGGAACCGACGTCTTCGCGGCGGGAGAGCGGACTGCAAAGTTCATAGCTTTCGGCCGCGACGAACTCATGACGGCGGTATCGTCCGACATCACCCGGCATATGGGTGAGAACATTATCCGGATCCTCTCGGAGAAGGTATCCTTTCTCAGCGGCAGGATCGCGGAGGTGACCGGCGGCAGCGCCCTTCAGAAATTCTGCTGCTATCTGCGCTCATCCGCGTCACCCGACGGACGCGTGAACATCGGTATGTCCATGACATCGCTCGCCTCCGCCCTCGATATCGGACGGGCGTCGCTCTACCGGTGCGTCGACACTCTCGTCGCAGACGGCGTCATCGAACGCCGCGACGGAGGTTTCTCGATCGCAAGACCAGAATATATTAATAAAATCATATACGGCGCGGACTGAGAAGTACCGCGCCCGCGGGGCCGCTTTCCCCGCGCAGGAAAGGAAGAAAGACAATGACTGCAAAAGCAAAACTCACAAGCGTGCTGCTCGCCGCGGCGCTCATTCTCATCGCTCTTACGGGCGTTTTCAGCGGATGCACGGCCGGAACCGGCTCCGGGACGGACACCGCCTCAGGCACGACCGCCGAAACTCCCGTGACCGAAGCACCCGACACCTACGCCGCGAAGGTCGCCGTGCTCAACGGAACGACCGGATTCGGCATCGCTCCGATGTACACCGAGTTCAAGGCCGGCAAAGTGCCGTCCGTCGCGTCGATCGACTTCTACGCCGATGCCACGATCGTCTCCCCGCTCGTGATCAAGGGCGACGTCGACATCGCCGCCGTACCGACCAACCTCGCGTCGGTGCTCTACGCCAAGACCGAAGGCAAGGTCAGAGTAATAGCCGTCAACACTCTCGGCGTACTCTACCTCATCGAAAACGGCAACACCGTATCTTCTCTCGCCGATCTCGCCGGCAAGAC
>CADCPG010000118.1 GCA_902803255.1 uncultured Ruminococcus sp.
ACTTCCCGCCTTCCCCGGTATACGGTCCGCAGCCCGGAAGAACGGCTTTGCCGGCGTTCAGGACTCCTGCGGTTCCGGAGAGACCAGCACCGGCTTGCCGTTCTCGAAGTATCCGGTGTAGCTTGCCCTTCCCGATGTCCAGGTGTATGTCCCGTAGCCGTTGATATTGTTGTTCGCGAACTCGCCCTCGTAGCTCTCGCCGTCGGCCCAGGTGTACCTGCCCTTGCCGTGACGCATGTCGAGGTAGAATTCGCCTTCGTAGACGTCGCCGTTGGGGTAGCGGAAGGTCCCCTGCCCCGTCTTGATGCCCATGTCGTATGTCCCGGTGAAGCTGGTGCCGTCGGGCTTGGTCATCGTTCCGCTTCCGTTGCGGATGTCGGATGTGAAACCGCCCTCGTATACCTCGCCGTCGGCATAGGTGTACTTTCCTGTGCCCTCTTTGACGTTGTCCACGATTTCGCCGACGTAAACATCGCCGTTGGCATACCGGTATGTCCCTGTCCCCGACAGTTTATCTGCCGAGAAATCGCCGGTGTAAACATCTCCGCTCGAGAAAACTATGGTTCCCTGTCCTTCCCGCTCAAATGTATCGGACAGCTCGCCCTCGTATACGGTCCCGCTGCTGTATTCGATCTTGCCGGTCTCGCGGTCGACGTTCGCGTGACTGCCGTCGGGATAGTATATCCTGCCGGACGACAGTTTTCCCGCCTTGTCGACCATCCCGACGAACCTGACGTCGGTGCCGTTGAGGCGGTGACAGGTGATATATCTGAATCCCGACAGGTAGACCGCAAGTAATATTGCGGCCGCGACGGCCAGGGCAATGCCGAACACTATCAGCAGCTTGACCCTGAACGACAGCCGTTTTCTGTATTTTTTCATATTCCCCGATGCCTCCGTCAGCCCCGAGCCGATCCGATAATGATCCCGGCGGCGTTGTCGAGCAGTTGCATGATGTCCGGCAGCAGCAGGAGCGAGACATAAAGCGCGGCGATGATCACGAGAGTCGCGATGACGGCCAGGAGTATCCCGCCGCGGCGGGCTTCGAACTTCGAATTCGCCTCGAAGGCCTTGTCTTCGGGGATATAGAAGCGGTCGGTCCCGAAATCGAATCTGTATGGCACGGCTTTGAAGCTCGAAGGCCTCACCGCGCCGCTCTGTCCCGGTTCGGGTTCTCCGGCTGCCGCGCGCGCGTTGAATTCGCCGCGCTTGCGTTCGACTTCTTCGTTGTGGATGTCCTGACCGACGCACCGCAGCACGCCCTTGTATTTGTTTCCGCCTCTTATGGCGCTTCTGACCGCGGCATCCCGCTCAAATCCCAGCTCCGCCAGCGTCTTTGCCTTCTCAGGCGAGAAGCAGCCCTCGGCGCCGAGCGCCGAGATGAACAGCCCGTAGACCTTTTTGTTGAATACGGAAAGGTAAATGGCGACCAGGACTCCTATGAAAAACGCGATCACGACGACCCTTATCCGGTTCAGCGAGACGGTCGTCAGTCCCAGATTGCTGTATTCGCCGTACTCGACGCTGAATGACTCCTTTATCGCGTCGATGATCAGCGCAAAGAATCCTTCCCCTTTGTCCGGATTCGACATCATTTTTGATATCAAAGTCGGCAATTCGGCACCTCCGTCAGTTATCGGACAGGATCTCTTTCCCGCAGATCCGGACCAGGAGCTCCTCGAGGTCCTCGGTGGCGGAATAATCTATCACGAGCTTCCGATGCCCTTCTCCGCCGTCGCTGATCTGCACCCTGTGCCCCGACAGCTCCATCGCGCGGCTCTGCAGCTCGCGCAGATAGTGCTTCGTCTGGGCATCGAGAGGCCCTTCGGGCTTCTCGTCTCTGATCTTTACCGGCCTGAGTATCGCGCGGACGGCCTTTTCGGTCTGCCGCACCGACATCCCGTCGGTGATTATATGCTGCGCAAGCTCGTTCAGCTCGGGTCTGTCCTTGATCGGGATCAGCGCCCTCGCGTGTCCCGCGCTCAGCCTGCCGTCGTCGACGAGTTCGAGTATCGCCTCCGGCAGATCGAGAAGCCGGAGCGTGTTGGCCACCGCCGGACGGCTCTTGCCGGTCTTTTCGGCAACTTCATCCTGCGTCAGCCCGAATTTCTCCATCAGATCCCGAAGCGCGGCCGCCAGTTCAACGGCCGACAGATCTTCTCTCTGGATATTCTCGACGAGAGATATTCTCGCGGCGGTGAGATCGTCGCCCGTGAAGACTATGCAGGGGATCTCGGTGAGACCTGCGAGTCTCGACGCCCTCCATCTGCGCTCCCCGGCAAGTATCCGGTAGGTCCCGGGGTAGTTGATGTTTTCTGTCACGACGATCGGCTGGAGCAGCCCGAGCGATGAGATCGAAGCCGCGAGCTCGGCCAGCGAGGCGTCGTCGAACTTTTTTCTCGGCTGTCCTCTGGACGGTTCTATGTCGGATACCCTTATCATTACCGTCGAGCTGGGGTCCCGTTCGACGAGATTGTCTTCAAAAAGCGAGTTGAAATCTCTGCCGAGACGTCTTCTTTCGCTGTCTGCCATTTGATGCTCCTTCATGCGTCAATGATCGCTGTTTGATTGATTTTGCGCAATAAATGCGAATAATAGATGGAATCACGCAAAGATGTGCCGTCAGATCCTGTCTGTAAGCTCGCGCGCGACGTTCAGGTATTCCTGCGCGCCTTTCGAATTCCTGTCGAGATACCATATCGGCATACCGAAAGACGGTGCTTCAGACAGACGCACGCCGCGCGAGATAGTAGTCCTGAAGAGCTTGTTGCCGTAGTGTTTCTTGAGCTCGCTGACGACCTGCGTCGTCAGAAGGAGCCTTCCGTTGTACATTGTGAGCAGTATGCCCGTGACGTCCAGGGCCTGGTTGTAGCGCTGCCTGATCCTCGAAACGGTGATCATCAGCTGGGAAAGTCCCTCGAGCGAGTAGAACTCGCACTGCATGGGGACGACCATCCCGTCGCACGCGGCCATGGCGCAAACAGTCAGCATACCGAGGGAGGGCGGGCAGTCGATGACTATATAGTCGTAGCTGTCGCGGATTGTATCGAGAGCGTTCTTCAGAAAAAACTGGCTGCCTTCGTAAGAGAAAAGGTCAAATTCCGCTCCGGACAGGGAGATGGTAGCCGGAATGACCGACAGATTCTGAAATTTCGTTACGACGATCGCGCTCTCCGCAGCCTCCCTCAGTTTGTCTTCAGTGAGCCCCGACGATGCAGCCCCGAAGACCTCCTTTACGGACATACGCAGGCCCTTTTTCGCGACCCCGAGTCCGCTTGTCGTATTTCCCTGCGGATCGAGGTCGACCATGAGGACTCTCTTCCCGAGAAGACCCAGGGAGGCTGCCGTATTCACCGCGGATGTCGTTTTCCCGACTCCGCCCTTCTGATTAGCAAATGCGATGATCTTTCCCATAGGCCCTCCATA
>CADCPG010000119.1 GCA_902803255.1 uncultured Ruminococcus sp.
GATTTAATCATTTGTTAACATTTCGTTAATTATCTGTTGACAATTCGTTCTTAAAGTAGTATAATATCGGCAAAGGCGCTCCGGACTCCTTCCGCGCGCCGCAAAGATCAGAACAAAGGAACTGTCTGCCGATGTTATCGACCGTATTCAGCGCCGGGCTCTCCGGCATCGAAAGCTACACCGTCACCGTCGAGGTGGACGGCTATCCCGCCATCCCCGGATTCTGGCTCGTCGGGCTGCCAGACGCGGCCGTCAAGGAGGCCAACGAGCGCATCCACAGCGCCTGCTTCAACAGCGGCTACCGCTTTCCCGAGATGGCGCTGACGGTCAACCTCGCCCCCGCCGACCGCAAGAAGGAGGGGTCGTCGTACGACGTCCCGATGCTCCTCGGGATCCTCCGATGCGGGGAGACGCTGCGGCGCGACGTCGACCTCGGGAGCCGCTGCTTCGTCGGTGAGCTGTCGCTCACCGGCGCGGTGCGCGGCGTCCGTGGCGTGCTTTGCATGTGCGCTGCCGCGCGCGACGCCGGATTCGCCGAATTCTACGCCCCCGAGGCGAACGCGCGCGAAGCGGCGGCGGTGGAGGGCATAACCGTCTACGCCGTAAAGACCATAAAGCAGCTCGTCGACCACCTGAACGGCACCGATCCGATGACGCCGGTCGCGGGCGACGTCCACGCCTTCGACAAGGCTTACGACGGCGGGATCGACTTCGCCGACGTGAAGGGGCAGTCGGTCGCCAAGCGCGCGATGGAGATCGCGGCGGCCGGCGGCCACAACATACTCCTTATCGGCCCGCCGGGCACCGGAAAATCGATGCTCGCGAAGCGGCTGCCGTCAATCCTGCCTCCGCTCACCTTCGACGAGGCCATCGAGACCACAAAGATACACTCGGTGGCGGGACTTCTCCCCGAGAACGTCTCGCTGCTCACCACCCGCCCGTTCAGGGCGCCGCACCACACGATGTCGGCGGTATCGCTCGTCGGGGGCGGGAGCAACCCGAGTCCGGGCGAGATCTCGCTCGCAAACAACGGCGTGCTCTTCCTCGACGAGCTTCCCGAATTTCCCAAGCTCGTCACCGACACCCTGCGCCAGCCGCTTGAGGACCGCAGCATCACTATCACGCGCGCCAGCGGACGCGTGAATTTTCCCTGTTCGTTCATGCTCGTGGCGGCGATGAACCCCTGCCGCTGCGGCTATTTCGGGCATCCCACGAAGCCCTGCACCTGCACTCCGGCAGACGTCCGCCGCTACATCTCCAAGATCAGCGGCCCTCTGCTCGACCGCATCGACATACAGGTCGAGCTGCCTTCGCTCTCGTTCGGAGAACTCGCCGCCGACGCGTCGCCCGGTGAGCCGTCCGCCGTCATACGGCAGCGGGTCGTTGCGGCCCGCGAGTTCATGAGGGAACGCCTCGACGCCGAGATAAAGCGCGGCGGGAAGCGCGGGCTCGACGGAATATTCTGCAACGCCCAGCTCGACGCCGCCGGCATACGCCGCACCTGCAGAGCGACGCCCGAGGCGTCGCGCCTGCTGCACGAGGCCTACGACAGGCTGGGGCTGTCGGCGCGCGGATACGACAGGGTCATGCGACTGGCGAGGACGATCGCAGACCTCGACGCCTCGGAGACCATCGGTCCCGACCACATAGCGCAGGCGGTGTCGCTGCGGAGCCTCGACCGGAAATACTGGGGCATCTGAGCCGCAAGGCGGCCCGGCGCAAAAAACTACTATAAATAATCAACAGCGGCCGGAAGGCCGCGGAAAGCAGAGAAAAAAGATCATGTCTGCTAACGGAAGCGAAACAAAGCGCGGAAAGTTCATCGTATTCGAGGGCATCGACGGCTGCGGAAAGACCACGCACGCCGGTCTCCTCTGCGACTATGTCGCAAAAAAGACCGGGCATGGCTGCCTGCTCGAGCGCGAGCCCGATTCGCGCGACCTGATAGGAGCGATCATACGCACCGCGCTCTACGGCGGCGTGAAGTTCCTGCCCGAGACGATGGCGTATCTGCACGTCGCCGACCGGCTCGAGCATATCGGATATATGCTCCCGCTCCTCGAGAAGGGACATAATATCGTCTGCGACAGGTATTACATATCCAACATGGCATACAACGCGGGCGAATCGCTCACTCCGCGCGACATCTACGAGCTCAACCGGCCCTGCGCAGAGAAGCTGAACCCCGACGCCGTGATCTTCCTCGACGTCTCGCCCGAGGAGACAAGGGCCCGCCGCGAAGCCGAACGGACCGACCGCGAGCTCTACGACGCCGCCGAAAAGCAGCGCAGGATCAGGAAAAACTACATAAAGGCGCTCGAGATCGTCGAGAGCGAGGGCGTGCGCGTCTTCAGGATCGACGCTTCGCGCGCCAAGGAAGAAGTCGCGGCCGACATACGCAAAGCCGCCGATA
>CADCPG010000120.1 GCA_902803255.1 uncultured Ruminococcus sp.
CCGGCGGAGGAAGAGACAACGGCATCGCCGGAAGAAGCTCCGGCAGACGCGGGATCCCCCGAGGCGGAGGACGTTGCTCCGGCGGATGAGCCCGGGACCGAAACGGCACCGGAAGACAAAGAGCCTGAATCTCCGGCTGAAGAAGCCGCAGCAGAAGAGGCCGCGGAAGAAGAGGTTCCGGCGGATGAGCCGGTGCCCGAGGCCGCACCGGAAGAAAAAGAACCCGAAGCCGCGCCTGAAGAGATCCCGGCGGAGGAAGAGACAACGGCATCGCCGGAAGAAGCTCCGACGGAGGAAGCTCCGGCTGAAGAATCTCCCGCAGAAGTTATTCCGGCCGAAGAGACCTCGGCTGAGGAAGCTCCGGCTGAAGAGGCCGCGGCCGAAGAAGCGGCGCCGGAGAAAGAGGCGGAAGCCGACGACGGAGACGACCTGCTAAACAAGCTGGCGGCGGTACTGGGCCTTTCGGCCGCGGCAGCCGCAGCGGAGGAAAAAGCGAAGAAGGCCGAGCCTTCCCTGACTGACGCGAAGGTCGAGGTGGTATCGGAGCCCGGTATATTTGACAACCCGTTCGGCTTCTCCGATGACGCGGCATCATCCGCCGCGGATAAAGCCGAAAAGACCGTCGCGGCGGCGGAAGACAAGGCCGAAGAGACCGTCAGTGCCGTCGAAGAGGCCGTGACGGAAGCCTCCGGGACCGCTAAAGAGACGGCCGCGGAGATACCCGCGGCGGAGAAGCCTCAGGGGAGCGCGGAAGACACCGAATTCATAACAGCGAAGCTCAAGAGGGTCCTCGGATATTCCGTGACCGAGTTCGAAGCATACGACGGGTCCGACGGCCGGTCGGCTTCCGAAAAGGCGGAGAGTGCCTCCGGAGCCCCGGCTGGTGAGCCGGATAAGAGACCTGAACAGGAGAGAAAACCGGTCACAGGGCCCGGTCCGCGTCCGGAAGGCGGACGAATTACCGAGTCCGGGAGAGAACTCCCGGCGGATCGCGAAGCGCCCGCGGCCGGAAAAAGCCCGGCCGGGAACGAAAAGGGGAACGTCAGGTCTTTCAGCGACATGAAAAGCTCGCTGGAGGCGATAAGACGCAAACTCGGAAATAAAAAGTGAGAGAATATCGAGGAAAGCGATAAAATGGCAAAGGATTATACAAACACACTCAATTTACCCAAGACCGGCTTCTCGATGAAAGCCAACCTGCCCCAGCGCGAACCCGAGATGATGAAATACTGGGACAGCATAGGACTCTACGACCTCATGCTGAAGGAGGCCGAAGGCAGGAAGACCTTCGTGCTCCACGACGGCCCTCCTTTCTCCAACGGCGACATCCACATGGGCCACGCGCTCAACAAGATACTCAAGGACATCATCAACAAATCAAAGGCCATGGAGGGCTTCAGAGTCCCCTACGTGCCCGGCTGGGACAACCACGGCATGCCCATCGAGAGCGCCATCATCAAGAAAAACAAGCTCAACCGCAAAAAGATGAGCGCGCCCGAATTCAGGACAGCCTGCTCGAAGTTCGCGTCCGATTTCGTGAAGCGCCAGAGCGAAGGCTTCAGGAGACTGGGCGTCACCGGCGACTGGGAACACCCCTACCTGACGATGGACCCCCGCTTCGAGAAGCGCGAGGTGAAGGTCTTCGGCGAGATGTTCCGCCGCGGATACATCTACAAGGGGCTGAAGCCGGTCTACTGGTGCCCGCACGACGAGACCGCGCTGGCCGAGGCAGAGATCGAATATGCCGACGATCCCTGCACGTCGATCTACGTCCGCTTCCTGCTTGGCGACGACAAGGGAAAACTCGACGGGATCTGCGACAGGTCGAGGACATATTTCCTGATCTGGACGACGACCACGTGGACGCTGCCCGGCAACCTCGCGATCGCGCTCAACCCCGCCGTCGATTACGCCGTGGTGAAGACGAACGACGGATTTTACTATATCGTCGCCGAATCGCTGGCGGCTCAGACGATGGCCGCGGGAGGCGTCGAAGACTATGAGATCGCCGCCGTCATCCCCGGAAGCGAATTCGAATACATGAACGCAAGGCACCCCTTCCTCGAACGCGACAGTCTCGTCGTGAACGCTGACTATGTCACCACCGACAGCGGTACCGGATGCGTGCACATCGCGCCCGGATTCGGCGCCGACGACTACGCCGTCGGCCGCAAGTACGGCCTGCGGATCTCGGTGCCCGTCGATGACAGGGGATATCAGACCGAGGAGGCCGGCCCCTACGCCGGTATCTACTACGAGGAGTCCAACTCGGTGATACTGAACGACATGAAGGTATCCGGGGCGCTCTTCGCCTCGGAGAAGGTCGTCCACTCGTATCCGCACTGCTGGAGATGCAAGAACCCGATCATATTCAGGGCGACGCCCCAGTGGTTCTGCTCGGTCGAGGCCTTCAGAGACGAGGCCGCCGCGGCGTGCGGAAACGTCAGATGGCAGCCCGAATGGGGAGGCGAGCGTCTGGTGCAGATGGTGAAGGAGAGGGCCGACTGGTGCATCTCGAGACAGCGCCAGTGGGGACTTCCGATCCCTGTGTTCTACTGCTCCGACTGCGGAAAGGTCATCTGCGACGAATACTCGATAAACAGGGTGGCGGAGATCTTCGGCGAACGCGGATCTAACGCCTGGTTCGAACTTGAAGCCGCCGGTTTCCTGGGCGAGGACTTCAGGTGCCCCGACTGCGGAGGCAGGCGGTTCACCAAGGAGACCGACACGCTTGACGGCTGGTTCGACTCCGGCTCGACGCACTTCGCGGTGCTCGAGAACGGCGGATACGAGCCCGCGTGGCCGCGCGAGGACCTCTGGCCGGCCGACCTCTACCTCGAAGGCGCCGATCAGTACCGCGGCTGGTTCCAGTCGTCGCTGCTCACCGCCGTGGGTTCGGGCGCGGGATCGGCTCCCTACAGACAGGTCCTGACTCACGGATGGACCGTCGACGGCGAGGGCAGGGCGATGCACAAGTCGCTCGGCAATTCGATCTCCCCCGACGATATCGTAAAGAAATACGGCGCGGACCTTGTCCGGATGTGGGTCGCCTCGAGCGACTACTCGGTCGACGTCCGCTGCTCCGACAACATCTTCAAACAGCTCTCCGAGGCCTACCGAAAGATCAGGAACACCGCCAGGATCATCATGGCCAACCTCGGCGACTTCGACCCCGACCGCGACTCGGTGCCGGTGCCGGATATGCTTCCGATCGACCGCTGGGCCCTGTCGAGACTCGACCGGCTCATCGAGGTCTGCCGCGAAGGCTACGACACATATCAGTTCCACACCGTGTTCCACTCGGTCGTCAATTTCTGCACCGTCGACATGTCGAAGCTCTATATCGACATCACGAAGGGCAGGGTGTACGTGGAAAAGCCGGATTCACACGCCAGAAGGTCGGCTCAGACGGCAATGTATCTCATCATCCACGCGATGACGAGGCTCATGGCGCCCTTCCTCGCCTTCACATCGGAGGAGATCTGGCAGGCTATGCCGCATTCGGCGTCGGACGACAGACGCAGTGTCTATCTCAACAGACTCCCCGAGACCGTACCGGAGTACGAATTCTCCGACGCCCCGCGCTGGGAGAAGCTCTTCGACCTGCGCGACGACGTCATGAAGGCCCTCGAGATCGCGAGGACGGGGACCGACGGCGTAAAGATCGGCAAGTCGCTCGACGCCAGGCTGAAGATCGGCTCGACCGACAGCGGGGTTCTCGAGCTGCTCCGCAGCTTCACGCCCGGCGAACTCTGCGAAGTCTTCATCACGAGCGGCTGCTCGGTGACGGGCGGCAGCGCCGGAGAAGGCGCCTACCTGCCCGAGGACGGAACGCCGATCTCGGTGCTGGTGTCGGCTGCCGACGGACGCCGCTGCGACCGCTGCTGGTGCTATTCGGAGGACGGCGAAGAGACTGAGGACGGAGGCTTCATCTGCGCGAAGTGCGCGGCGACCGTCCGTCTCATCGAAGCGGACCTGCCTCTCGACCGATGAAGAAAAGGATCGTCTGGTTCGTCATAGCCGCGGCTGTCATCGCCGCGGACCAGCTCACCAAACTGCTGACGGTGACGCGCCTGCACCTCTCGGAATCGTTCGATCTGATACCGGGAGTGTTCAGGTTCACGTATATCCGCAACGAGGGCGCCGCCTTCGGGATGCTTGCCGGACACAGATGGATATTTCTCGTGTTCTCGTCGCTCGCGATAGCGGGAATAGCCGTATATGTCATGATGCGTCCGCCGAAGAACCTCCTCACCTTCACGGCGCTCTCGCTCGTAGCGGGAGGAGGCGTCGGCAACATGATCGACCGGGTGCGGCTCGGGTACGTCGTGGATTTCATAGATTTCTGCGCCTTTCCGAAACTCTGGAAGTGGATCTTCAACGTCGCGGACGCCTGCGTCTGCGTCGGAGCCGCCCTTCTGATCCTCGCCCTCGCAGTCGATTCGGTGAAGGACGCAAAAAAGAGCGCTGACCGGGGCGGCGGAGAAGCGTCATGACTTTGCTCGGGTATACCGTCCTCCCCGAAGAGGAGGGGACCCGGCTCGACAGCTTCATAAGGGAGCGCACGTCCGCCGACTGCGAGTGCGATCCCGTCTCGAGATCGGCGGC
>CADCPG010000121.1 GCA_902803255.1 uncultured Ruminococcus sp.
AAAAACGTCTCCTCAGCAGATCGACATCTATTTCAGATTCATCGGAAGCATTTTTTCGGTGGATCAGGCGGATGTGATCGTATACAGGGCAAAAAACGCGTAAACAACGATTGCTTGATAAAAACGGAAAAGGACGGGCATTTTACTGTCCGTCCTAACCGAAACCGCGAAAAACACTGAAAACACCCTTATGGGAACTGGCGTAAAGGCCGCGTTTTCTTTTTTCGTCAGTTCTTAATGTGCGTCGGGCGGCTCTCTTCCGGGCGTACAGCACGGCCGGGAGACTGTGTGCGGAGTCAGTCGTTCGCCCCCCGGAGGTCAGTCAGAAACTCTCAGACTCGAACGCGGTCCACGGCACGTCGATGCCGGTCTCTCCCGCGAGCAGTCTTCCGATATGGTGGAGCATCGGGAAATCGGAGGGATCGGCCATCCCCGCCTCCTCGAGAGCGCACACCGCCTCGGCGGTGCGGGCGGCTATGACGGTCGACTCGAGCGTCACTCCCGCGAGTATCTTCTTTGCCTCTTCGAAGCTCTTCCCCTCTCCCAGGAGTATGCCGAGCTTTCTGGTGCGCCCGCCGAAGACGGTGACGTAAAGGTCGCCGGCTCCTAGGGTTATGTTGTCCTCTCCGCCTTCGCAGAAGGCGAGCAGCCGGCGCATCTCCTTCACCGCCTGTCCGAAGAGGGCGGCCTGGGAGTTGTAGTGCTCGAATTCCCTGCCCTCGCGCCTGTACGACATGCCGATGGCGAGCGAGATGCCGAGAGCGTAGGCGTTCTTCAGCGCGACGGCGCACTCGACGCCGCGGACGTCGGTCGAAAGGCTGACGAAATAGTAGTCTGACTCAAAGAGGGCGCGGATCGCTTTGAGCAGCTCCGGCTTGCGTCCGCAGAAAGTGACGCAACTGGGGTCGCGGTCGGCCAGCTCGTACGAGGTGCAGGGGCCGCCGACGGCACAGAAATCGATCTTTTTGCCGAGCTTCGCCGCAGTCTCCTCCATCTTCTCGGGATATGAGATCATCGCTCCGCCGCCGGTGTGCAGCATGCCCTTGGTGATCGAGAGCACCGGGATGCCGTCGGGAAGTCTCGGGATCATCTCTCCGATGAACCAGTCGAGCCCGAAGCTGCTGACGCCGCATATGAAGAGGTCGGTACCGGGGACCGCCCTGTCGAATTCGTCAACGGTGTAGTATTCGTAATTTTTCCCGCCTTCCGGGAAGGGGCGCTTCAGCGTGAGATGCTCGCCCGTTTTTTTCGCGTGGGCGATGATAGCACCGTCAAGGGGTGAGCCCACGAGTCTGATGCGGCAGCCGTTTTCAGCCGCCGGCCAGGTGATGGCGCTTCCCATCATTCCGCAGCCGATGACGGTGATCACCGGAGCTTTTCCGCTTTTGCCGAGTTTCATTATGATAATATCTCCTTTGAGAGTGGATTTACCTGATAATTATACCTCATAACCGGGCTTTTGTAAACTCTTTTTCGGACATCGCCGCCCCTCCGTTCATCCGTTTGTCTTGCATTTCGGATGATTTTGTTTTATAATATACAAAAATGCGCTCTCGCCTCCCGGCTGCCGCCGGACGGCGGGCGCAGATCCGATACGGAGGCCGAATGGAAAGAAAAAAGATTTCCGCCGCGGGGAATTCCCGGGCGGCATTCATCGGGAGGAGCCTGCTCTCGCTGCTCCTGTGCGCGGCGCTCGCGCCGGCCGCGGGCTGCGCCCGGGGCGCACTGCCCCCCGAGACCGGGAGCACTGAAGACGCGTCAGATACCGCGGAGGCTCCCTCTGCCAACGTCACTGAGGAGGAAACGACGGCTGCGGCGGATGAAACGACTGCTCCGTCGGACGACGGAACGTACTCCCTTGACGGTAAGCGCGTCATCTTCATCGGCAACTCGATGATATACTTCGGAGGAGTCGTGTCGAAGGGCGGCTACCGCGGGCGCGACACCGGCTGGTTCTACCGCATCTGCCGCGAGAACGGCGACGACACCGAGGTCATCGACTGCACCTACGGCGGGCATCACCTCTACGACTACACCGAGGCCGGCTGCCGTACGTCCGGCTGCGATGTCGGAATCGGCGGCGACCTGCTGACGGGACTCGATCTTTCGTCGTTCGACGTCGTGTTCATATCCGAATCGGGCGACAACAACGCGAATTTCGTACGCGACGTAAAGAACGTGATGAAGCGCTTCCCGGATCCCGACACGAAGTTCGTATACATGTGCCACACTTACAGCTATTCGTCGGGGCACACGAAAGTCACCGGGAAGCTCGGCGAGCTCCGCGACATGGGAGTGATCATCGCCGACTGGGGCCACGTCTGCTTCGACATATACAAGGGCGTCGCGAAGATCCCGGATTCCGCAATAAAGTACGAAAAGAACACTTTCGTTAACAGGACGTCATCCGACGGCCACCACCCGAACCCGCTCGCCGGGTATATCGCGACGCTCACCTGCTATTGCGCGGTCACCGGCAAGAGCGCCGTCGGCATGGATCCCCTGAGCCTTCGCAAGGTGTCTTTCGGAGCCGGCGTGCCGTTCGACAGCTACGCGGCGAAATACTACACTTCCGGCACCAGCAACTTCGCCGAGGTGTTCGACTCTCCGGCCGACATCGCCGGCATACAGAAACTCGTGGACAAGTATGTCGCGAGGTGGAAATGAAGATAGGAACTTATGTTGTAAGGGGGCCCGGCAGCCCGGAGGAAAAGCTGCACGTCATAAAGGAGGCGGGCTTCGACTTCGTATGCCTCTCACGCTCGATGTTCACGGGCAGGGGCGCGACCCCCGAGCTCTGCAGGCGCGCCGGCATCCCGTTCGACAACGTCCATCTGACCTGCTCCGACACCTCTCTCATCTGGTTCCCGGGCGAAGAGGGCGAGGCGATCTGCGGACGGTACTGCTCCGAGATTGAGCAGGCCGCCGCCGCGGGCGTTAAGACCGGCATCGCTCATGTCACCTGGAAGCGCCTGCCAGTCCCGCCTGACGACCCGTCGGAGGGACTCCGCAGATACGAGAAGATCTGGAACACAGCGCGCAGATGCGGATTTACCGTGGCCGTCGAGAATTCGGCGCACGCGAAGCCGCTGCGCGACGTGCTCGACCGCTTCGGAGACCCCTTCCGCTTCTGTTTCGACAGCGGACACCGCAACTGCTTCACTCCGGAAGAAGATTTCCTCGCGGATTACGGAGGACGGCTGGCCGCGACACACCTTCACGACAACGACGGCTCGACCGACCTTCACATGCTGCCTTTCGACGGCCGCACCGACTGGGACTCCGTCGCGAAGGCGCTTGCCGCGACTCCCTCGGGCAGGGAGAAGATCTGCGCCGAGCTCGTCGCCCCCTACGGCGAGGAATACCCCGGCATGACGGCAGAGCAGATCGCACAGAGCATGAGCGGCATGGAGGCGGTACGACGCGGCGACGGATCCTTCTCCGACGGATCCGCGAGATTCTATGACGGCATCCCCTACGAAAAGATCATAACCATGCTGTACGGGCGCATGAAAAGGCTCGGGGATATGATAGAAGACTACGCCGCCGGAAACAGATAAAGCGCCGTCCGTCAGGTATAAAATACAGTGGTGACGCCGCGCGATCGGCGCGGCAGATACCGCACATATCATAATAACAGACAAAAAGGAGGCCGCCGGTATGATATCCGACAGACCCAAGGCAACATACGATTTCCGCAAGGACAAACTGCTCGTAAAGATATACGAGAACCGCAGGAGGATGGGCAGGGCTGCCGCAGGCGACATCGTCCTCTGCATCGACATGCTGCTCCGCACGAAGGAGGAGATCAACATCATCTTCGCCGCGGCGCCGTCTCAGAACGATGTTCTCGCCTCGCTGGCCCGCCGCGATCTCGAGTGGGGGCGCATCAACGCCTTTCACATGGACGAATATATCGGACTCTCGCCCGACGCCCCCCAGGGGTTCGGCAACTTCCTCACCGAACACCTGTTCGGACTCGTGGGATTCAAGAGCGTCAACCTTATAGACCCGTCGGCGAAGGATCCCTGCGCCGAGGCAGAGAGATACTCGAAGCTGCTCGCCGAACACCCCGCGGACATCGTCGTGATGGGGATCGGCGAGAACGGCCACATAGCCTTCAACGACCCGCCGGTGGCCGATTTCTACGACACCGCGACGGTAAAACCGGTCCCGCTCGACCCCGTCTGCCGCATGCAGCAGGTGAACGACGGCTGCTTCTCCGACATCTCCGAGGTCCCGACTCACGCGCTGACGCTCACCGTCCCGGCGCTCGTATCCGCCCCGTACCTCTTCTGCGTCGTTCCGGCGAAGACAAAGGCCGCCGCGGTGCTCGACACTCTCACATCCGATATAGGCGAGCACTGCCCCGCCACGATCCTCCGGACCCGCAGGCTGGCGAAGATGTATCTCGATCCCGACAGCGCCTCTCTCCTTCCCGAATCAATAACCGGAAAGCACAAATGAGCAGATTCGCGATAAGATCTGACAGGACGGTATTTCCCGACTGCGAGAGGCCGGGGTTCCTTATCGTAGGAGACAGCAGGATCCTGTCGTTTTCCCCCGCTCCGCCCGAAGAGAACATCCCCGTATACGACTTCGGTGAGTCATACGTGCTTCCCGGGTTCGTCGAGCTGCACACGCACGGGGCGGGAGGGCACCCCTTTCTTTCTTCCGACCCGCGCGAGATAGCCGCCGGCTGCGACGTGCATCTGCGGCACGGCGCGACGACCGTCCTCCCGACAGTCTCGGCTGCCCCCTTCCCCGCGATGCGCGCCGCGACGGCAGCCGTGTCGTCGGTGAAGAAAGACCGCGGCAGAGGAGGACCGAGGATCCCCGGCGTGCACCTTGAAGGTCCGTATCTCTCGGAAAAGCAGTGCGGCGCGCAATCGACAGTTTTTCTCACCCCTCCCGTCCCGTCCGACTATGTCCCGCTCGCGGATAGTTTCCCTGGCGACATAGCAAGATGGACATACGCCCCCGAAAAGGACAGTGACGGAAGCTTCTGTTCCTTCCTGCGGTCACGCGGGATCCTCGCTTCCGCGGGACACACCGACGCCGTCCTCGACGACATGGAACTGGCCGTCGCGTCGGGATGCCGGCTCGTGACGCATCTTTATTCTTGCACCTCGACGGTGACGAGACACGGCGGCTTCCGCTCTCCCGGGGTCATCGAGTCCGCCTTCATCATCGACTCGCTTTACGCCGAACTCATCGGCGACGGCAAACACCTGCCTGCCGAACTCGTGAAGATGGTCGTGAAGATCAAGGGACGCGACCGCGTGATCCTCGTCAGCGACTGCCTCGACATTGCCGGGACGGATATCAGGGAGGGCGAGATGAGCGGCGTACCTTTCATCGTGGAGGACGGAGTGTGCAAACTCCGGAGCCGCGAGGCGTTCGCGGGATCGGTCGCCCTGTCGGACAGGATATTCGCGTTCGCGGTGGGCGAATGCGGCTTTTCCCCGTCCGACGCGTCGGTCATGATGTCGAAGAACCCGGCGGAGCTCATCGGCCTCGACGCCGGTGTCCTTGCTCCGGGGAAACTCGCTGACATCACCGTCGTGGATCCCGGTCTCCGCGTTTGCGCCGTTTTCACGGAGGGACGCAGGTCGGTATGACATCCGACGCCGAAAAACAGCCCCTGCCGGCAGATGGCCGGACACGGGGCTGTTTTTTATGCTTCCGTACTTTTACGGCTTTTCTCCGCGGGCGCTTCCGCGCTCCGGACAGGGGTCACTTTTCGTACGCACGGAGCTCGTATACAGCGGCGTCGGGCGCCCCGTGAGTCGAGAGCACGCGAAGCACGACGGCATCGCATTCCGTCCCGCAGGCGTCGTGGACGAGATGTCTCCGGTAGTTTCCGCGGACTTCGAGCGTGCGGACGGCCTTTCCGTCCTTCTCGAAGATCACGTCGTAGTCCTTAACGATCTC
>CADCPG010000122.1 GCA_902803255.1 uncultured Ruminococcus sp.
GAACGCCGCGCAGGAGCAGGCGATAGATTTTTCAAACGTGAAGATCGAGCCCCTGTTCGGGGATCTCGTCGATTTCGAGACCTTCTCGAAATCCGACTTCAGGGCGGTCAAGGTGCTCGCGTGCGAGGCTGTGCCGAAGAGCAAAAAGCTTTTACGGTTCACACTCGACGACGGCACCGGGACCGATCGCACCATCCTCAGCGGCATCCACGCTTTCTACGAACCGGAGGAACTTGTGGGAAAGACCTGCATCGCTATCCTGAACCTCCCTCCGCGCAAGATGATTGGCATCGACTCATGCGGCATGCTCATATCCGCCGTCCATCATGAAGGTGAAGAAGAAAAGCTCCATCTTCTGATGGTTGACCCGAGCATCCCCGCCGGAGCAAAACTCTATTGAACAGCACGACCCCGCAGCTACCCTGCGGGGTCGTTCGGCAAACGGAATAATAAACCGAATGCAAAAATCGCGCCGTAAAGATCCGGAGATACGAGATCGTGTTCGGCGACAGATCCGCAGGCTCTGCGGCAAACGAATGAAAGGACGGTCGAAAGAATGCCCGAACTCTTCAAGGAACGCTTCCCCGGAGGAGTTTATGAGACTCTGCCCGCGGCGGAATTCGTCCCGTTCCGAGGGAACGGCAGAAACATCAAAAGCCTCCCGGAAACGGTGGCAGGGGCGGAAAGTCTCCTCTCGAAGCCCGTTCCCGCGCTCCCCGCGACGCTCTATATGAGATTCTACCGCGACGGCAACCGCTCGGAATACGAATCTCCCTATTTCGCGAGAAGGCGGGCAGCCTCTCTCCTGCTCTTCGCCGAGCTCACCGAAAGGAAGGGCCGCTTCACCGACCTGCTCGCCGATTACGTATGGGCGATCTGCGAGGAGACCACCTGGGTCCTGCCCGCGCACAACAAGGTCTGCCACGGAAACCCGGTGAACTGCCTGACCGACTGCTTCGACCTCGGCGATGACGACGACACGCGCAACATCGACCTCTTCTCCGCCGCCACCGGCGCCGACCTCGCCGTCATATGGTATCTCGGAGCCGGCATCCTCGACGGCATAACTCCCGTCATAAGAAAACGGATCCGGAGCCTTCTCGAGCGGCGCATATTCCACGTCTGGTACGACGTCAAGGGCGCCCCGAACTGGTGGATGGGCGACAGGGGCGAAAAGCTCAACAACTGGACTCCCTGGATCGTCTCGAACATACTCACGGCCGTCATGCTCTGCGAGAGCGACGACGGGCGGAGGTCGCGCAGCATATCGCGCGCTGCCGAACTTCTCGACCGCTTCACGAAGGACTATCCCGCCGACGGCGGCTGCGACGAAGGCCCCGGATACTGGACAGTCGCCGGTGCCTCGTATTTCGACTGCCTCGAGATCATACGCGACATGACGGGCGGCAGGACCGACCTTACCGGGCATCCGTTCGTCCGGAAGATGTGCGAATACATTGCCGACTTCAACCTCTTCGGGAACACGTGGGTGAACTTCGCCGACGCCGCTCACCTCCTCTCATGCGACAGGGCGCTCATCGCCAGGATGGGCAGGGAGTGCGGCTCGGACAAACTCATCTCCTTCGCGGCAGACGGCGCGGACCCGGCCTCCTTCGGTCGGTACGTTCCGGGTCAGACGCCGTACCGGGCGCTGAGCGACACGCTCGAGCCTTTGCCGGAGCGGGCGGAAAGAAAACAGCCGGGAGACGTGCTCTACCCCGATCTCGGAGTCATGATCGCGCGCGGCGGGGCCTTCGCGGCCGCGGTAAAGGGCGGACACAACGACGAGAGCCACAACCACAACGATATAGGCAATTTCGTGCTCTACAAAAACGGACAGCCGGTGTTCGTCGACGCCGGTGTCGAGCAGTACTGCAGGGACACCTTCTCGTCGAAGCGCTATACGCTCTGGACGATGCGCTCGCTCTATCACAACCTCCCCGAGATATCGGGACACGAGCAGCTCCACGGCAGGCAATACAGCGGAAAGATCCTCTCATGCGGCGGCATGCTTGAACTCGAGCTGAAGGACGCCTACCCCGAAGAATGCGGACTCGTCTCCTTCGTTCGCAAAGCCGGCATACGCGGCGGGAGATTCGTATGCGAGGACACTTTCGTTTTCAGGAACAGCGGGAGCGTGGTATTCTCGCTAATGACGCCCGACGACCCGCAGCCCCGGGACGCAGGCTTCATCCTTCCCTCTTCCGGCGCCGAGGCGGCGTGGACCGGGTCCCTCTCGTATTCGGCCGACGCGGTGGAGCTCGGGCCGAAGCTCTCGCGCGAGTGGGGAAAAGAGCGGCTCACGAGGATCAGACTGGCGTCGGGAGAATTCCGTGAGGCGACATTCAGACTGACCGTTATGTAGCCCGGACGGCGCCTTCCGGCAGTTCTTTTCCGCTTGACTTTGAGTTATCTTTATGTTATAATTATTCTATAAAAATCAGTACTAATCACGGCCTGTGCGCATCTTTTTACTCAAAAACAGCATAATGTTCCCGGATTTATTATTTAAAGTTATAAATGCCTTACGGAGGGGTTTTAAGAAATGGCTAAAAACAGCAACGACGCGGCAAAAGACGCCGCGAAAAAGGCTCTCGCCGCGGCCGCGGCCAAAAAAGAGACCGAAAAGAAAAAAGTCACCCATACCTACACCGAGGTGGGCGGACAGAGCATCGGCAAGGAGGAACTGCTCGAGGCGACGCGCAAGAACGCGCTTCCCTACCGCATATTCGCCGTGATACTCTGGGTGCTGGCCATCGCGGCGGAGGTGTTCGCGATCCTGATCTTCACTCACAAGATCGAATTCTCCTTCACCGTCGAAAATCCCGGCTGGACCATCTCCTGGATCGTATGCATCGTGCTCGACCTGATATTCGTCGTGGCAGGTTCGCTCCTCTGGAAGAAGGGCAACCACCTCGATCCCGCGTCGAAGAAGAACAAGGTGCGCTTCTGGCTGCACAACAACCTCGGAGTCATAGTTTCGGTCATCGCATTCGCGCCCTTCATCATCATCGTTCTGACCGACAAGAACGCCGACAAGAAGTCGAAGACGATAGCGGCTGTCGTCGCGGCTGCGGCGCTGGTCATAGCCGGCCTGTTCAGCTACGACTGGAATCCTCTCTCTCAGGAGGAGATGCTCGAGAACGCCGACATCGAGACCGTTTACTGGACCGCCAGCGGCACGGTGTTCCATGCCTATGACGACTGCTCGCACCTCAACAATACTGTGGAACTCTTCAAGGGCACGTCGTCCACCGCAATAGAGAACGGCAAGACCCGGCTCTGCAAGACATGCGAAGCCAGAGCACTGAGAGAAGCAGAGGAAGGGGCCGTCACCGTCCCCTCCGGCAATACCGAGACTACGGAAGATACCGCCGCGGCGGATTGAGCCGCGGGTGATACAACGTGACGGATCAGGCCGCCGCCGAGCGCGGCGGCCCTATCTGTGAAAGAAGGAAACAGAATTATGGCCTGCACGACTGTACTCGTAGGAAAAAAAGCCAGCCCCGACGGCTCCACCATGATCGCCCGGACCGACGACGGCGGCATCGACGTCAAAAAACTGACGGTCAAAGACCCCGGCAAATATCCTAAGAAATACAAAAGCGTGATCTCGCACCTCGAGATCGACCTCCCCGGCGACCCGCTCCGCGCCACGTTCTGCCCCAGCGTCGACCGCACACACGGCATCTGGGCGGCGACAGGGATAAACTCGGCGAACGTCGGCATGACGGCCACCGAGACGATAACGACGAACCCGCGGGTCGTCGCGGCAGATCCGTTCGTGAACTACAGACCGGCCGCCGGAAGCCGGCCGGCGGTCCCCGGAGGGCTCGGCGAGGAGGACTTCGTCGTCCTCGTGCTCCCGTATATCAAGAGCGCAAGGGAGGGCGTCCTGCGCCTCGGCTCGCTGCTCGAGAAATACGGCACATACGAATCGAACGGCATCGCGTTCAACGACCGGGACGAGGTCTGGTGGCTCGAGACGATAGGCGGACACCACTGGATCGCAAAGAAACTGCCCGACGACGCGGTGGCGATAAATCCGAACCAGTTCGGCACCGACAGCTTCGACCTTGACGACGCGCTCGGTGCGAAAAAAGAGCACCTCTGCTCTTCCGACCTCCGCTCGTTCATCGCCGACAATTCGCTCGACGCGAACAGCGGCGGGAAATTCGACCCCCGCCTGGTCTTCGGCTCGCGATCCGACACAGACAGGGTCTACAACACCCCGCGCGCGTGGTTCATGGGCAGGTATCTCACGCCCCGATCGCACAAATGGGACGGGCCGGACGCCGAGTTCACGCCCGAGAGCGACAACATCCCGTGGTGCCTCGTTCCTGACCGCAGGATAGCTCCCGAGGACGTGAAATACATGCTCTCGTCGCACTATCAGGGCACCGACTACGACCCCTACATCAGCCGCGACACCGGAAAGCGCGGGATGTACCGCTCCATCGGCATCAACCGGACCGGGGTCACGTCGATCTGCCAGATCAGAAACGGCGTGCCCGACGCGATCCGCGGCATCGAATGGATATGCTTCGGCCCCACCACCTTCTCAGCCGCCGTGCCGGTATACTCGAACGTGGGCAGGATACCCGACTATCTCTCGGGCGTCACGTCAGAGGTCTCGACCGACAACCTGTACTGGAACAGCCGGCTGCTCGCCGTCATCTGCGACCCGCACTTCCCCGACACCATCCAGCAGATCGACCGCTACACCGGCGCCGTTGCCGCCGAAGGCAGACGGATCATCCGCGAGTACGACGAAAAGATGGCGGACGGCGACTTCTCGCTCGCCGAGGCTGCTAACGACGAGATCTGCAGCGCGGTAAAAAAACTCACCGCCGACACTCTCGCAAAGACGCTCCGCACCGCGACGGTAAAGATGAAGAACGCATACAACCTGGCCGACAACTGAGAGAACGTGCTCAAAAGGCCTCCGCCGATGGCGGAGGCCTTTTTGGCCGTTCATATCTTATATCTCCACTGCCGGCTCGAGGAAGGAGAACTTCACCGAATCGACGCCGGCCTCGAGCGAGGCCGCGGTGCCGAGCGGGAAAAGCGCCATGTTCGCTCCGTGGCCGAAGTCGTCGGTGTAGACGAACGGGATTTTTATCCTCTCGGCGATGCGGCGGAGCACCTGGAAGAGTTTCTCAAGCTTTTCGGGGTCGGAGGAATAGTGGCCGAAGATCACAGCCTTCGCCCTGTCGAACGCCCCCTTCTGCAGAAGGTCGTTCAGCCATTTAGACTCCACCTTCGGCGACGAGAACTTCTCGTGGTCCTCGAGGATCAGGATATAGTCCCTGTCGGGAAAGCCGAACTGCGGAAGGCCGATGAGGGAGTCGAAGTTCACCGTGTATCCTCCGCAGAGCACGCCGCTTCCGCTGCCCGGCCTTATCACCCGCCATTCAGACGCCGGCGTGTATTCGGTCGAGCCCTGCACCAGACGCCGCAAAAAACCCTGCATGTTGTATTCGGTCACAGGGTCGAAAAGCCGCGTAGAGCCGCCGTAGAACGTCACAAGGCCGGTCATATACGTCACCGGGTTGAGGACCGACGTGCCGTCGCTGTAGCTCGAGATGATCTTGGGATGCGCGGCTATCGCCCCGTAGTCGATGAGCGGAATGATCTCGTTGCTGATCTCGCCCCCCGGAAACAGGATCATCGAGACGTCGGGGTCGGCGACGGCGGCGTTGAAGTCGGCCGCGCGCTCCTCAGCCGAGGCGGCGTATCCGTCGGTCATCGAAAACGCGTACTCGCCGAAGCTCACGCGGTATCCGGCGTCGGCAATTGCCTGTGCGCACGGGTCTATCCCCTCCCTCGTCATCGAGTTGCAGGGCGATATTATCCTTATCTGATCCCCCGGCCGCAGAGCGGCAGGCTTTACCGTACTTTTTCTCTTCACTTTTTTATTTCCTCCTGACGGCGTGCCTCCCCCGGACAGGACAAAGATCGGCCTGTCCGGTTTCCGGCTGTTGACATCCCGCCGTTTTGATATTATAATTATAGCATAAATCTCTTTTTTCCGAAAGGGGAAACTCATGAAAGCGGTGGCTGTAAGCGACGTATATATCAAGAAAGATTATTACGAAGAATGCTTCGCGTCTTATCCCGAATACGATCTGAAGGTGGTGGATTTCGGCGACGGGACCCGGACCGGCACCCGTGCGGTCTTCCACATGATCGAGAAGGGCGGACCCGAATCGGTCCCGCTGCCGGAAGAACTCTGCCGCGAGATCGAAGACGCCGACATACTCATGGTGCACATCTGCCCAGTCCCGCGCTCTCTCCTCGTGCGCGGAAAGAAGCTCCGCGCCGTGCTGTCGAACCGCGGGGGAGTCGAGAACATCGACGTCGCCGCGGCGTCAGAGCTCGGGATCCCGGTCTTAAACAACCCGGCGCACAACGCGAACGGCGTCGCCGAGCTGACCGTCGGGCTGATACTGGCCGAGACGCGCAATATCGCGAGGTCGCACTTCTCGATGAAAAACGGCGTCTGGAACGAAGTCTACCCCAATACCGACAGGATCTTCGAGCTTCGCGGAAAGACGGTCGGCATCGTAGGGTACGGCAACATCGGCAGGCTCGTCGCTGAGAAGCTGTCTTCTTTCGGCGTGCGACTGCTCGTGAACGACATAAGATACGATCCCGACGAAATACTCGAAGACAGGGCAAGATACGGCATAGAGGCCGTCCCGCTGCCCGATCTTATGCGCCGGAGCGACGTCGTGACGCTCCACGTGCGAGGCACGCAGACTGTGCTCGACGCCTCCCTGCTCTCCCTCATGAAGCCGACCGCCTTCTTCATCAATACCGCGCGGGCGTGTCTCGTCGACTACGGCGCGCTCTACACGCTGCTGAAGGAGCGGAGGATCGCCGGAGCGGCGCTCGAGGTGCATCCGACAGAACCGACGCCTCCCGGCTACCCCTTTGCCTCGCTCGACAACGTCACGCTCACGACGCACCGCGGAGGCGATACGCTGAACGCCTACAGCGACAGCCCCGCGATGGTCATGTCGGATTATGCAAGATATCTCGCGGGAAAGAAGCCGCGCTTCTTCGTCGATCCCGAAGTCGGATACGGAAAATAACACGGAGGAATCAAAGATGCCGCTGTACAAAGGCAAAAAAACGTCACAGATTTCCTTCCCTCTCGGCGGGATCGGGACCGGATGCATAGGGCTCGGAGGAAACGGGAGACTTATGGACTGGGAGATATTCAACAGGCCGAACAAGGGGAGCCTGAACGGGTACTCTCACCTCGCGGTTAAGGCGGCGGACGGAGACAGGACCGTCGACGCGCGCGTCCTGGCGGGAGACATGTACTGCGACTTTGCCGGGCAGCACGGAAACGGATTCGGCTTCGGTCTGGCGAAGGGCACGATGGGAGGCTTCCCGCATTTCTCGTCGTGCGAATTCCTGGGGGAGTTCCCGGTAGCGGAGATCTCTTTCTCCGATCCGCACTTCCCCGCCGCCGTTAAGCTCACGGCGTTCAACCCGCTCATTCCGCTGAATTCCGGCGATTCAAGCATCCCGGCAGCTTTCTTCGAAGTGGGGCTTACGAACATCTCCGACCGCGCGCTCACATATACCGTCAACTTCACTGCCGCGAATCCCTTCACTCCGTCAGTGAACCGTCCGCTCGAAGGAGAGCGGGGGCTCACCGGCATCAGGATGGAGCAGCCCGGGACGAACTGTGATCTGACTCTCGTCACCGACTGCCCGTCGGCGTCGGAGCAGCTTTACTGGTACAGAGGCGGCTGGCAGGACGGCATTGCCACATACTGGCGCGAATTCTCGACTCAGCCGTCGATGCGCCGTCGCGATTATCCCGACGCAGGCAAAAAGGATCACTGCACGCTGTCGGCTTCTGTGGATGTCGCTCCGGGCGGCAGCGCGAAAGTGCGCTTCGTGCTCTCGTGGAGCATACCGGACAACTTCAACTACTGGAAACCGTACAAAGACGAAAACGGCTGCGACGTCACATGGAAGAACTGGTACGCGACGAAGTGGCCCGACTCGGGCTCATCCGCCGTCTATGCCATGCGCGAATGGGACAGGCTCTTCGCGGGCACCGGCGCGTTTCGGGATGCGCTGTTCTCGTCGACGCTCGATCCCGCGGTGACCGACGCGGTGTCGTCGACGCTCTCGGTGCTAAAGTCACCGACCGTGTTACGGCTCGAGGACGGCTCGCTCTACGGCTGGGAGGGCTGCGGCGAGCGCAGAGGCAGCTGCGAGGGCTCGTGCACCCACGTCTGGAACTACGCCTACGCGGCCGCATTCCTGTTCCCCGACCTCGAGAGGTCGATGCGAGAGAACGACTACCGCTACAATCAGTTCGAGGACGGCCATCTGTGCTTCCGCATGGCGCTGCCTCCCGGGCGCGAAAAGGGCTGGGACATGCCCTGCCTCGACGGCCAGATGGGCGGCGTGATCAAAGTCTTCAGGGAATGGAAGCTCTCCGGAGACACGGAGTGGATGCGTTCGCTCTTCCCTTCGGTCAGAATGGCCCTGGAATACGCCTGGAGCGCCGACTCGCCCCTGGGGTGGGATAAGGACAGGGACGGACTTCTCGAGGGCAGACAGCACCATACGCTCGACACAGAGCTGTTCGGGCCGTCGGCCTGGCTCGAGGGGATGTATCTGGCGGCGCTGAAGGCCGCCTCCGGGATGGCCTCCGCACTCGGCATGAATGAGAAGGCGGAGGAATATGCGGAGCTGTTCGGGAAGGGATCCGCCCTGACCGAAAATGAACTCTTCAACGGCAGCTATTACATCCAGAAGATCGACCTGAAGGACAGAGATCTCACTGAGAGATACGGAGCGGGAGAATACTGGAACCCCGAGGCGGGCGAGATAAAATACCAGATCGGCGAGGGCTGCGAGATCGACCAGCTGCTCGGCCAGTGGCACGCCTCGATTTGCGGTCTCGGAGACATCTTCGACCGGGAAAACAGGAGAACGGCGCTCAAGTCTCTCTTCCGGAACAATTACAAAAAGTCGCTGCGTGAGTTCGCGAATCCATGGCGTCTGTTCGGCCTTAACGACGAGTCGGGCACGGTCATATGCGACTATCCCGAAGGTGCGGCCAAGCCCTGGATCCCCGTCCCGTACTGCGAGGAGACGATGCACGGCTTCGAATACGCACTCGCAGGACTTATGATATCCGAAGGGATGACAGAAGAGGGACTCACGCTCATAAGAGCCGTGAGGGACAGATACGACGGAGAAAAACGCGACCCTTACAACGAGATCGAATGCGGCTCGAACTACGCGAGATCGATGGCGAGCTTCGCTCTCGTGCCGCTCTTTTCCGGCTTCGTCTTCGACCTTCCGCGAAAGACCGTCGGCTTCAGACCGCCGGCAGAGGGCGAACTGTACTGCCCCTGGTTCTGCGGGACCGCGTGGGGGACGGTAAAGATCGGCGAATCGTCGCTCGAGATGAAGATCATCGACGGACGGCTCGACGTACGAA
>CADCPG010000123.1 GCA_902803255.1 uncultured Ruminococcus sp.
TCCGTGAGAGCCTTCGGGTGAAAGTCCTGTTGGCTACTCGACTGGGAGGTCGGTCACTCAACTAATGGGTGACCTCCTACCCGATTCCGCGTGTTTATCAGAACGCCACGTCGGCGAAGACGGGGCAGTGGTCGGAGCAGGCGACGCCGTCCTCGGTGAGGATTATCTCGTGGCGGAAGACCTTCACTGTCTTGTCGGTCACGAAGATGTGGTCGATGGCTGACGTTCCGGTGGGGTATTTGCCAGGATCGCCGTGGTAGCTGTTTATTCCCGTCGTGCGGCTCACGGTGGCGAGGTCGATGCAGTTCTTCATCGTCGGATATATCATGGATACCGATTTGGCCGAGGCGTTCGAGTTCATATCGCCCATCATGAAGGCGGCGATGTCCTCTCCGTATTTCGACTTTAGCTCCTCAAGCTTGGCGAGCGCCTCGCGGGTGTTGTCCTCGCGCCACAGCTTCGCGTCGGCGTCGGTCAGTTTCCTGCCGAACACCGATTCGGTGTCGTAGGACGAGAGGATGAGCGACCAGTGGCCGTTGATCACGGCGATCTTCTTTCCGGTCGATATCTCCTCGAGCACCGCCCAGGCCATCGTCTTGGTGTTCGTCTTTGGCCAGCGCTGGTCGAAGAGCTTCGAGCCCGACTCGACAAGTTTGAACCGGTCTCTGCGGTAGAGTATCGGGGTGTAGCAGCCGGACGACGTGCCGTCAATCTTGGTCGCCGTGGAGGCGTACAGCTCACTCATCCCGCTGACGACGTTCGTGTGTCCGTTGGCATTGCATTCCTGGAGCCCGATGACGTCGGGATAGTACAGGGTGTATACCTTCCGGAGGATCGACGATCTGGATACCAGAGTGTCGCTTGCGAGTATGTTGCTCGTCATCACACGCAGGTTGGCCCCCGCGGTCAGCTGATCGAATGCCGCGCTCATAGTCTGAGTCACCCCCTCGTCTATTGTTACGGCTATGCTGCCGGACGCTCCTTCGGGCAGCCATTCCGCCATCAGCGCGCTGACGGCGCTCTCCGCGATGCCCGACGAACCGCAGGCTACGGCCACGGAGCCTCCTCCTGCCCTCAGGGCATATTCGATGCCTGAGGCGGACAGACCTTCCGACGGCCCTCTTCCGCAGTCTCCGAACTGTATCTCGTGTGCTGACGGCTCTTCGCCGGCATCGACCAACTTCAGCACCGGTCCGCACAGTTCTCCTATGCGGTCGCGGAGCAGCTCGGCGGCCTTAAGATAGACCGAACGGCCCTTTTTCTGGAACACGATCGTGTATTCCGAGATGTCGGTGCCGTTGAGCTTGAATTCCGAAACGGGATATTCGGCCGAATACTCGCAGATCACGTTTCCCCTGAGTATCCCGTCTTCGGGAATGAAGCCGCCGTCTATAAAGCGGGTGACGGCCGCGGCGGTGGCCTCGTCGCACCCTCCGACTATCACGAGTTTCGTTCCGTCGAGTTTGATTATATAGTCGTTCCTGCGCAGACCGGCGAGCGCCGCGGCCGTCTCGTCGCGGTTGGTGTCGCCTACGATTATCTCGGTGGGGATGACCCTGTAGCCCGCCTTTTCGGCGATAAGGTCCACCTTGACCTTGAGTGAGGTCCCGAGCTTTTGGTTGAGCGCGTTCCTCAGCGAAAGCGCGGCTTCGTTCACGGTGTCGCTCGCTTCGTCCTTTCTGATGATGACGTATTCCGGGTCCTTGAGCGCTACGGTGCTCTCCGGTGCGGCCGACGTTCCGTCGGGTCCGGTAATCTCCCCGGTACCTTCCGGCGTGCCTCCGGAGCATCCCGCGAAGGCGGAGAGCAGGATCAGCACGGCGAGCAGGGAGGAGGCAATGATTTTTGCTTTTTTCATGTCTTTTCCGTATTCCTTTATGTATGTGCGTATGTGAGCGTCAGATGAGTTCGAGCGCCCCCGGCTTGAGTGTTCCGTTGGTCTCGATGATGTCGGCTCCGTATTCGCGAACGGCGGTGCGCAGTTCGTCGGTCTCTGAGATCACCCAGATGCCGACCTTGCCGCGGCGGTGGAGATCGGCGCAGAATTCCGCGTCGGCCTTCCTCTCCTTGCACCAGGCGGTGAGTCTGTTCTCGTACGGGATCCAGATCGTGGCCCGGTCCTTAACGTTTGCCTCGATCCAGTCAAGGACGGACGGGGTGAGGCTTCCGTCGTAGTGCATCTCGGCTTCAGGGAAGAGTTCCGCCAGCAGACGCAGATAGGGAAACGTCTTGCAGGTGAAGCCTATGCGCGGTTCCATGTCTGCCTCTCTTATGACCGACAGGAAAGTCTCGAAGTTCTTCTGACTGAAGCTCTGGAAGACATTGTCGAGCTTGACCGTGAGCGTCCCGTGCTCCTTTATGAAACCGAGGGCTTCGGCGAGCGTCGGGATCTTCGTGCCGCGGAACTCTTCGCCCTTGAAGAGACCGGCGTCGAGCTCCTTCGCCTCGGCGAGGGTCAGGGCGTCGGCGGGCGTCTTGTCGGCGAGAGGGGTGCCGTCGGCATACCGGCAGGTGCGGTTGTAGCTGCCGTCGTGCAGACAGATGCACACGCCGTCCTTCGTGAACTTGTTGTCCATCTCGATGACGTGGTATCCCTCGTCGATCGCTGCCCTGTACGAAACGAGCGTGTTCTCGGGAAAGTACGCGCTGTCCCCGCGGTGCGCCTGGAATCTGAAGCCTTCGAACTCTTTTTTACTCATGACCTTGTATCACCGTCTTTCTTCGGGCCGGCGGCGTTCGCCGGTCTCATACAAATGTTTTTGCATGACATATTGTAGCATTTTCCGCGGTCTTTGTCAACAGAAATCGCCCCGCGCGCCGCCCGGAGCGGGCCGTCTGACGCCCCGCAAGGCAAAATAATGCTTGCCAATACGGAGAAAAAAATATATAATATAATAGCAAAACTACAGGCGGCAGACGCGGACGGGGTGATCACCATTACCGACTCAAGGATAGACGGCATACTGAAAAAAGGCGGCAGGGCGGTGCTGCTGGGGCTGGGAGTGTCGAATCTCCCGCTGGCGGCCTTCCTGCGCGAAAAATACGGCCTCTGCGGAGGCAGACTGACCGTCAGGGATATAAAGACCAGCGATGTTCTCTCGGCGCGCCTCGGGGCTCTCCCGGCCTTTGCCGGGGCCCCGGAGGAAGCCGCCCTGCTGGTCGGAGGAGAAGATCCTGCTCTCTCGCTCTGCGACGCGCCCGACATGTCGGACACCGTCATATTCCGCTCGCCCGGCATCCGTCCCGACGCCGGAGAGATCCCGGAGGCGGTCAGGCGCGGAGCGTTCCTCACATCCGAGATGGAGTGGTTCTGCGCACGGACGCCCGCCGATATATTCGCCGTGACCGGCAGCGACGGCAAGACCACCACCACGACGCTCACCTATCTTCTGCTTAAGGGCGCGGGGAGGACGGCTTATGTCGGCGGCAACATAGGCACGCCTCTGCTCGACAGAGCGGACGCGATGTCGCGGGGCGACGCCGCCGTGCTCGAGCTCTCGAGTTTCCAGCTCATGACGATGAACGGGCCGGCGAAGCGGGCCGCCATAACGAATATAAGTCCCAATCACCTCAACTGGCACAGGGATATGGACGAGTACACCGGGGCGAAATACAACGTCTTCGGCGACGGGACCGAGCTCCTCGTGCTCAACGCGAAGAACCCGCTCTCCCGCGCGGCCGCCGAAAGATTCGGCGGAAGGGTGATCTTCTTCACCGCGCGTCCGCTGCCCGGCGAGGGCTTCCGCGACATCACGCGCGGCAGACCCGGCTCGGCAGCGGTCTGGCTCGAAGGCGACTCGATAGTCTTCTCCGACGGGACAGAAAAGCGCGAGATCTTAAAGAGGAGCGGTATACGCCTGCCCGGACTCCACAACGTGGAAAACTATATGACCGCGGCGGCGCTGACTCTCGGATATGTTCCGGACGAAGTGCTGCGGGAGACCGCGCGAGATTTCCCGGGCGTCGAGCACAGGTTCGAACTCGTGCGCGAGCTCGACGGAGTGAGATACTACAACAGTTCGATCGACTCGAGCCCGTCGAGGACCGTCGCGGCTCTGTCGAACCTCGGATGCAGGCCGGTCGTGATCTGCGGCGGCCGCGACAAGCACGTGCCCTTCGACAGCCTGGCCGAGGCGCTGTTCGAGAGGGCTTCGGCCGTCGTGCTGACGGGCGAGGCGGCGGGCCAGATCAGGGCCGCGATCGATTCGGCGCGCGAAAAGCGCGCGGACGGCGGGTCGTCGCTCACGGTGCGCGAAGTTCCCGATTTCGACGGGGCAGTCGAGGCCGCGCGGGAGCTCGCCAGTCCGGGCAGCGCGGTGCTGCTCTCGCCGGCGTGCACCAGTTTCGACCGCTTCGCGAATTTCGAGGAGCGGGGACGTCATTTCAAGGAGATCGTAAACGGCCTTTCGCCCCGGACAGGCGCTGCCGGGAAAGGCGGAAAGGCATGAGGCCGGAGGCGGGGAGGCCGGTGGCCGTCTTCGACTCGGGAGTCGGGGGGCTGTCGGTGCTGCGGAGCCTTGTCGCCGAGCTGCCGGGCGAGGATTTCATCTATTTCGGCGACCGTAAGAACGCCCCCTACGGCGGGCGCACCCACGCGGAGATAAAAGAGATAGCGGAAAAGAACGCAGACATGCTGTTCGGCCTCGGCGCCAAGGCGCTGGTCGTCGCATGCAATACCGCCACCGCGGCGGGGATCGAGCAGATAAGGGAGAAGTATCCCGACCGCCCGGTGATAGGCATCGAGCCGGCGGTGAAGCCGGCGTTTGAGGCCGGCTGCCGCAGGGTGGCCGTCATGGCGACGCCGCGCACTGTCGGAGAGAGCCGGTTCGCGTCGCTGCTGGCTGAACTGAGCGCAAAGTTCTCGGCGCTGGCCTTCGGACTCCCGTGCCCCGGCCTCTCGGAGGCGGTCGAGCGGGGAGAAGTTAGAAAAGATTATTTCGACAGTCTTTTTTCGGGGCTCGAATTCGACGGCCTGGTGCTCGGGTGCACCCACTACCCCTTCGCCTCGGCGGAGATATCCGCCGCCGCGCCGGGCATACCGCTCTTCGACGGAGCCTCCGGAACGGCGAGGCAGACGCGCCGGCGGCTGGCGGAGGAGAGACTCCTCCGTGAGGACGGCGGACGGGGAAGAGTCGAATTCATTCCCGACGACGGAGGCGCAGCGGAAAGATTCTGGAAGGAGCACATATGAATACTGGCGAATACATAGCCGGCATTGCCGGCGACGCCGACCGCGATCTCGCGGGGATCTTCTCGGAGATCGACAAAAACGCGCTGGCGGGCACGGAAAGGGTGCTCGACGCGTTCAGGGCGGAGAGGGTGAGCGACTCGTGCTTTGCCGGCACGACGGGCTACGGCTACGACGACCGGGGCAGAGAAGTCCTCGACCGCGTCTGGAGCCGCGTCTTCGGCACAGAGGCCTCGCTCGTGAGGCACAACTTCGTAAACGGCACGCACGCCATCTCAACCGGTCTCTTCGGGCTGCTTCGGCCGGGAGACACCATGCTGTCGGTCACCGGAAGGCCTTACGACACGCTCGACGGGGTCATCGGCATAGGCGGCGCCGGGCGCGCCGACGGCGGCGGTCCCGGGAGTCTCCGCGACTTCGGCATCTCATATTCGCAGATCGATATGAAGGACGGCCGGCCCGACATACCGTCGATCGTCGAGAGGATAAAGACCGACCTGTCGGTCAAGATCGTGTACATGCAGCGCTCCAAGGGGTATTTGACCCGCAGGACGCTTACGCCCGAAGATATAACCGGAGTGCACAGAGCCGTCAAGGCGGTGCGGCCCGACGTATATACATTCCTTGACAACTGCTACGGCGAATTCACGCGCGAACGCGAGCCCGAGGCCGACCTCATTGCCGGCTCGCTCATCAAGAATCCCGGCGGAGGCATCGCGCTGACCGGCGGTTATCTCACCGGGAGCGAAAAGGCAGTCGGGCTGGCGTCGTACAGGCTGACCACTGTCGGAACCGGCGGGGAGGTCGGAGCGACACTCGGCCAGAACAGGAACATGTTCATGGGGCTCTTCTACGCCCCGCATACCGTCGCGCAGGCCCTCAAGACGGCGCATTTCGCCGCGTATGTCTTCGAGAGGCTCGGATACGAGACTTTCCCGTCGTGGAAGGAGGAGCG
Source organism: uncultured Ruminococcus sp. (assembly GCA_902803255.1). Lineage (GTDB taxonomy): Bacteria > Bacillota > Clostridia > Oscillospirales > CAG-272 > CAG-390. The sequence goes on from CADCPG010000123.1 coordinate 6,144, forward strand.
CTCGGACATTATCCAGACCGTGATACTGCGCGATCCGGACAAGCTGTGCGCCTTCTGCGCCGGCATACAGTCGGGCTCGCCGGTCGATTCGTTCGCGGAACCGCTTCCCGCGCCGATGCCGGGGTATTCCGACGACGTCATCATGGCCGCCGGCTGCTTCGTGCAGGGAGCGTCGGTGGAACTGTCGTGCGACGGTCCGCTGCGAGAACCCTATACCGCGTATCTTCAGGGAGGACTCACCTTCGAGGCCGGCCGGATCGGCATACTCGCAGCCGCGAAACGCGTAGGCGCCTGTGGAAAGAACTGATCCGCGCGTCATGCGGGACCTCACGACCCATTACACAAGACCGGAGATGATACCGATGAAAAATATCCGAAAAACCGTCCGCGCGGCCGCCGCGCTGCTCTTAGCCCTCGCCTCTCTCGCCGCTTTTGCCGGCTGCAAGGACGACGGCATACCGAGAAACATGACCTCGGCCGCCGCCGACAGCGAGCCATTCTACTTTTACGTGCCAAAGTCCTGGGTGGTCAACACCTCGGGCGGTACGGCTTCGGCGTACTATTCGGCCGCCGACAGGTCGAACGTCAGCCTGACCGCCATGGTCATGGACACCGGGCTCGACACCCTCGA
>CADCPG010000124.1 GCA_902803255.1 uncultured Ruminococcus sp.
AGGAAGCCGGACTTTCGCTTCCGCTGGTGCTCCACGGGGCGTCCGGCCTCTCAGACGCGCAGGTGACCGAATGCGTGGCGCGCGGCATATGCAAGGTGAATTTCGCGACCGAGCTGCGGCAGGCGTACACCGCCGCGGTGCGTGAGGTCCTCTCTTCCGATACCGCCGTGTTCGACCCGAAGGCGTACGGAAAAGCCGCGGTCGCGGCGGTCCGCGAACAGGTAAAATACCGCATCTCGGTATGCGGCTGCGAAGGAAAAGCTTGAAAGAAAGGTGAGAAAGATATGAAAAAGACAATGAAGGCGGCGGTCCTCCACGCCGTGGGAGACCTGAGATACGAAGACGTCCCGATGCCCGTCGCGGGCCCCGGAGAAGTCCTCATGAAGATAAAAGCCGCCGGGATCTGCGGCTCCGACATCCCGCGCATCTACGTCAAGGGAACATACCATTTCCCGACGGTGCCGGGACACGAGTTCGCCGGAGAGATCGTTGACGGCGACCCGGAGCTCGTCGGGAAAAAGGCAGCGGTCTTCCCGCTCCTGCCCTGCCGCAGATGCGAGGCGTGCGAGCTCGGTGAATACGCCTCGTGCAGCAACTACGACTACTACGGCTCGAGGCGCGACGGCGCCTTCGCCGAATACCTCGCCGTCGACAGGCGCAACCTCGTCATCATGCCCGACGGCGTGTCGTTCGCCTGCGCGTCGCTCTGCGAGCCGGGGGCGGTCGCGCGCGCCGCGGTCCGCAGGCTCGGTGTGACGGTCGGCGACTTTGCCGTCATCTGGGGCGCCGGCCCGATCGGGCTCATCGCCGCGCAGTGGGCGAGAGAGGCGGGAGCCTCAAAGGTGAGGGTCGTCGACATCAGCCCCGAAAAGCTGGCCTTCGCCGAAAAGTTCGGCTTCGAGGCGTATGACAAAGAGCGCGACGGCCTGTGCGACTGTGCCCTCGAGGGCACCGGAGCCGGAGCCGCGCTGTCGGAGCTCGTCACCTGCATGCGTCCGCACGGCAGAGTCGTGCTGATGGGCAACCCGGCGCGCGACATGACGGTGTCGCAGTCGTCCTACTCGCAGATCCTGCGCCGCGAGCTGTCGCTGCGCGGGACCTGGAACTCGTCGTTCAACAGCCGCGTCAACGACTGGACGGCGACCGTCGAGGCCATGGCCTCCGGCAGGATAAAATACGAGGAGCTCATCACGCACCGCTTCCCGCTGTCCGAGTGCAACCGGGCGCTTGAGATGATGCGCGACAGGACCGAATTCTTCACCAAAGTCACCTTCGTTTTCGACTGACCCGAGGCGGACACATACGCCGACATCAGATTTTCCGCACAAGGAGATAAGACAATGGCCGATAATACCGGAACAAAAGTCATAAGTACGCGCGGGATGGCCCGCGCCGTTCACGAGACCGACCTCTGCGTCGTCGGCGGCGGCCTTTCGGGCCTGTGCGCCGCGGTCGCGGCGGCCCGCGAGGGCATAAAGGTCGTGCTCATGCAGGACAGACCGGTGCTCGGAGGCAACGCCTCGAGCGAGATCAGGGTCTGGGTCAGAGGAGCCAAGGGCCTGCACAACCGCGAGACCGGCATCCTCTCCGAGATCGAGGAGGACAACATACACCGCAATCCCGAGCTGAACTATTCGGTCTGGGACACCGTGCTTTGGGAAAAGGCCCGCTCCGAGAAGAACATCGAGCTGATCCTCAACTGCTCATGCTGCGACGCCGAGACTGTTATGAAGGACGGAAAGTCCCGCATCGTGAGCGTCACCGGCTGGCAGACGACCACATACACCTGGCATACCGTCAGGGCAAAGTATTTCGCCGACTGCTCGGGCGACTCCGTCCTCGCTCCGATATCCGGGGCGCGGTGGAGGACCGGCCGCGAGGCGCACGCCGAATACGGCGAGACCTTCGGTCCGATCGACGGCGACAGCAAAACGATGGGCAACTCGATACTCATCGAGGCCAGGGAGACCGGCCGCCCGGTGAAGTTCGTGCGCCCCGATTTCGCCTATTATTTCGAAAAAGAAGAGGATTTCAACTTCAAGTGCGACCGCAGCGGCGACGCCCTCCGCCACGGCATGCCGGTAGCCGACGCCCACAGGAGCATCTCCGACCAGAACATCTCGGTCAAGACGACGATGAGCCGCCCCTGCGCGCTCGGCACCGACGAGACCAACTTCTGGTGGATCGAGCTCGGCGGCGATTCCAACTCGCTCCTCGACGCCGAACAGATCCGCGACGAGCTGCTGAAAACGGCCTACGGCATCTGGGATTTCGTCAAGAACAGGGGAAAGCAGGACGCGACGAACTGGGACATCGAGTGGATAGGCTTCCTGCCCGGCAAGCGCGAGTCGCGCCGTTACATAGGCAAATACGTCATGACAGAGCACGACGTCGCCTCGGGCGGAAAGTTCGACGACACCGTGGCGTACGGCGGCTGGCCGATGGACGACCACAACCCCGCCGGCTTCCGCTCGTTCGAGTACTCATTCCCGCCGTCGGTGCTCTACCCCGCCCCGTCGCCCTACGGGATACCCTACCGCGTGCTCTACGGCGAGGATGTCGAGAACCTCTTCTTCGCCGGACGCAACATATCCGTCACGCACGCCGCCCTCAGTTCGACGCGCGTCATGGCTACCTGCGCCCTCATCGGCCAGGCCGCCGGCACCGCCGCGGGCATGTGCGTGAACGAGAACGAGACTCCCGACGGACTGTACGAACACCGCATCCGCGAGCTGCAGTCGAAGCTGCTCGACGCCGGATGCATGATCCCCGGCAGAAAGAGGGAGATCCCCGCGCTCTCACTTGGCGCGAAGCTGAATCTGTCCGACTCCGACAGGGCCGTCCTCTTCAACGGCATCGAGCGTCCCGACGCCGAAGGCACCGTCAACTACGTCGATCTGCCGGCTGACGGGAGCATCGTATACGATTTCGGGAAAGAGACCCGGCTGTCGGAGCTCCGTCTCGTGTTCGACCCCGACTTCTCGCGAAAGTCGATCTCGGACAACCGCAAGATGCGCGTGTTCACTCAGACGGCCAGCCGCGGCCTTGATTTCAGGCCGGTGAGGGTCGCCGCCACGCTGGTGAAGGCGTTCGACGTCATCGCCGACGGAAAGACGGTGTTTTCTGCCGAAGACAACTTCCACTCGCTCGTCCGGATACCGCTGGACATCCGCTGCAGCCGCCTCGAGATCCGCCTCCGCGCCACGAACGGCGCCCCGCGGGCGCATGTGTTCTCGGCCGACGTGAGATAGTAAAAAAGATTTTCGCCCGGATGACAGAATAATGCCCTCCGGGCGAATCTTTATATACGGCACGACTGTCTTTAAAGTTATATTTTCCCTGCATCACAGAAAAATGTCGCGCCCGTCCGGCAAGGCGCGCGGGACTGGGCATATGAGGATCCCGAAATGAGAGAAAAACAAAAGCCCGGCGCGGAACGGCGGGACGACGCCGCCCTGCTCGAGCTGCTGAAGACCGACCCCGAAGAGGGGATGAACGTGATAATCCGCCGGTATTCCGGCCTTGTGGCCTCTGTCATACGGCAGCGGCTCTCCTGCTGCGGCTGCGTCTCGACCGACATCGAGGACTGCGCCGCCGACACCTTCTCCGATTTCTACATATTCCGCGAAAGATACGACCCGTCGCGGTGCGGCCTGCCCTCGTGGCTCGCGTCGATCGCGCGGCACAAAGCCGCCGATTTCGCCGACAAGAACCGCTGCAAGGGCGTTAACGACGGACTCGACGATCCCGACGCGACGATCGGGTCTGTCCCCGAAGGGGCGTCGCTCCTCTTCCCCGCCGGATCCGAGCCGGCGGACGGTTCGGACGACGCCGGGCTCCGCGAGCGGCTGCTGCGCGAAGTGAAGGCGCTGGGAGAGCCCGATTCGTCGATCCTCTTCCGGAAATACTACCTCGGTCAGCCGTCGGCGAAGATCGCGGCGGACCTGGGGATGAAGCCGTCGAACGTCGACACCCGCGCCAGCCGGGCGGTCGCGAAGCTCCGGGAGTTTTTCGCCGGAGAAAAATAAAATCCGGTTTTTCCGGAAAAAACGACAGATTCTCCCTTTTCTCCCGAATCGGGAAATGAGAGCGCCGCCGGGCGCGGACCGGAAGGAATGAAGAAAAACGCACCGGAAAGCGTAAGGGTCGCGCGAGATCTCCCCGCGGGACCGGCGGAAAAGGAACAGGGAGAGGAAAACGGAGAAGAAGAAAGGAAGAAGGAAGTTACGGCAATGTCAGAAGAGAGAAAAGACGAAAAACTGGAAAGGATAATAGACGGGGCGGATCCCGCGCAGCTCGACGGCTTCCGCGGCGATCTGGAATCGGCGGAAATGCCGGACGGCGTGTCTGCCGGGCGCATCGCGTCCGAGGCGATGGCGAAGTCCGGCATCGCGTCAGCGTCCGCGGCTCCGCAAAACGGTAAAAAGATCATCGCCGGAAAGGCCGCGAAGTCGCGCCGCTCCGCTATGCGGCGCGCCGTGCTCATCGCCGCCAGCCTCGCGCTGATACTCGCGATACTCATCCCGGGCGCGGTGATGCTCAGCCGCAGGGGCGACGTTACCCGCGGGGGCACGGACGGCCGATACACCGACACTCCCGCCGCTGCCGAGACCGACGCAAACGGCAAAACATACAAAGACGGCGTGATAGGCGAGCGCAAGTCCGCCTCCGGCGAGGGGAAGTCCGGGTTCGGCGGCTGGCTCGACGGCATCATCGGAGGGAAATCCAAGTCCTCCGGCGGACTCTACGGCGGATCCATGGAAGACGGTCTGGCGTACGAGATCGCGCCGTCCGAGATCGCGCCGTCATCACCCGCCGGCAAGTCAGAGAGCGCATACTACGGACCCGCGGGGAACGGCACCCAGATACGGGCGGGCACGCTCACGGCGGGCGAACACAACGACCTTGCCGGAGAGAACATCGAAAACTGGCTCGGCATGATGGCGGGCGACTGGAGCTCGATCGCCGCGCGGCGCGGCATCGCGCTTCCCGAGGTCTACAGAGTCAGAGTCACGTCGGGCGGCAATCCCTGCGCCGGCACCAGAGTCACCCTGACCGAAGGTCAGAAAGACGTACACACCGCCGTCACCGGGCTCGACGGATACGCGGTCCTGCTCGGCGGTAAGGGCGCCGACGGGATAAAGCTCGGAAACGGACTGTTCCCGGTCGAAAAGAACGCCGACGGCGTGATCGAACTCACCTCCGAGGCCGCCGGCATCGAAGTGACCGCCCTCGACCTCATGCTCATGATCGACACCACGGGCAGCATGGGCGACGAACTCGAGTACATCAAGACCGAGCTCTCCGACATGGTACGCCGCGTCGCGGCCTCGGACGGCGGCGGTGCGCTGTCGATCAGGGTCAGCGTCAACTTCTACCGCGACGAAGGCGACGAATACATCGTCAAGTACTTCGACTTCCGCTCAGACGTCGCCGAGTGCGTGAAACAGATATCCGCTCAGACCGCGTCCGGCGGCGGCGACTACCCCGAGGCAGTCCACACCGCCCTCGACAACGCCGTGAACGGACATGAGTGGCGCGACGACGCGGTCAAGCTCTGCTTCTTCGTCCTCGACGCCCCGCCCCACAGCGAGAGCGAGATCCAGGGCATCGACTCGCAGATCGCGAAGTCGCTGAGGAACGCGTCTGAAGCCGGCATCCGCATCATACCCGTGGCTTCGTCGGGAGTCGACACCGAGACCGAGATGCTGCTGCGCTGGTTCGCCGTCATGACGGGCGGAAGATACATCTTCCTCACGAACCACTCGGGCGTCGGAAACCCGCACCTCGTTCCCGGTGACATCGGCGACTATACCGTCGAGACCCTCAACGAGTGCATGATCAGAGTGGTCTGCGAATACTGCGGGCTCGAATACAAAGCCCCGGAAAAGGCGCAATGAGAATTATCAAAAAATACATGCTGAACGACGGCGAGATCTTCGATCAGCCGCCCGAGCCTCTGACGGCCGAAGAGGATATCCGCAGGCTTGGCAGGGGAACCGACAGGATCGACATCATCGATACCGAAAAGCAGGGGATCCTGGGCTTCGGAGGCGCGTTCACCCAGGCTTCGGGGGAAAACTACATGAAGCTGTCCCCGGATGAAAAACGCCGCTGCCTCGATCTGCTCTTCGGCGATGACGGTCTGCGCTACCGCTTCTGCCGCGTGTGCATCGGTTCGCCCGATTTCTCGTCGGAGCCCTACTGCTATATCGAAGACGGAGACACCGACCTGCACAGCTTCGACATCGGCCGCGACCGCAGGGACGTCATCCCGTTCATACGCGACGCCCTGGAATACACCGGCGGCGGGATCTTCCTCTTTGCCTCGCCATGGACTCCGCCGGCGCACCTCAAGTCGTCGGGAAGCCTCACCGGCGGCCGGCTCCTCCGCGAATACTACCCCCTCTGGGCCGACTATTTCGTAAGATTCATAGAGGAATATGAAAAAGAGGGCATCCGGATCTCGGCCGTGACGGTCCAGAACGAGCCCGGCAAACACCGCTGGGAGAGCTGCGAATGGTCTGACGGAGAGCTCTGCGACTTCACGAAACTTCTGGCGAAGAAGCTCGACGCCCTTCCCCGCAAGGTGGACATATACGGATGGGATTACAACCGCGGCGGGATGATGGAGCACATGAAGCGCCTGTACGCCGCCGCCTGGGATTCGGTCGCCGGGACCGGCTTCCACTGGTACAACGGCGTACACACCGGCGAACTCGACGCGCACCGCCTGGCGTTCCCCGGGAAGCTGCTCGTCGAGACCGAGTTCTGCCACGGCATCTCGGCCCGGATGTACCGGAAATACCGCGTCGAGCTGATCGACGTGCTCTCGCACTGGACATCCGCGGTGACCGAATGGAACCTGCTCCTCGACGAGGCAGGCGGTCCGTACCACTCGCGCGACATCGGATGCAACTCTCCCGTATACAGGAAGGGCGCCGAATGCCTCCCGCGCGGGATATACAGGGAGATGTACATGTTCTCGCATTTCATCGACGCGGGGTCGAAGGTGCTCTGCAGCTCGTCGGCCTTCCCGTCGGTGAAGACGCTCTGCGTGCGGCGTCCCGACGGAAAGCTGCTCGTTTACGCGTACAACGACTCGGTCCGCGACGAAAAAGTCACATACTGCCTGGGTGAGGCCCGCTGGACGGCGGAATCCCCCGCGGGATGCCTGACTCTTTACATACTCGACAACTGATCCCCCGGGGGGATGAAGCCAATCAAAAACGTTGCGGAAGGCCGACGGCCTTCCGCAACGTTTTTAAGGCAATACCGCACAATTAGCGTGCGTGTATTGGCGAGGGTTTTTTGTGCCTGTTTTGACTGAGAAATCGCAGGAAAACAGGCGGTTTTTGGGTTTCGTTCCTTGAACGAAACCTGATTTCGACGTCA
>CADCPG010000125.1 GCA_902803255.1 uncultured Ruminococcus sp.
GGAGTCGAGTGCATCCACTGCGCCAGCAAAAAGGCGGTCGCGTCGAAGCTGCTCGTCTACATCGCCCCCGAGTGGAAGAAACTGATCGTCACCATCCTTCTGTCGGTGGCGACGACGGCCATCGCGCTCGTCCCTCCGATGCTGAACAAGCGTCTGATCGACGATATCCTGAAGACCCCGTTCGAAGGGGACGAAAGGCAGGCGCTGCTCCAGATCGTATTCATACTGATCGGGATCCAGATCGTCAGCCACCTCATAGGCTGCATCCGCGGGATAATGCTCCGCAAAGCCGGCGACAGGGTCGTGATGCGCATCCGCAACGCCGTCTACGAAAAGGCGCAGTATCTGCCGATGCGGTTCTACGACAAGACATCGACCGGAGCCGTCATCAACCGCATAAGCGGCGACAGCGCGACCATCCAGTCGTTCATGCTCCGTATCTCGCAGGAAGTCGTGGTCCAGTTCTTCCAGATGGTCGGCATCATCGTTATCATGCTGATCAAGAACCCGCGGCTCACCCTCTACTCGCTGATCCCGGTGCCGCTCGTCGTGATAGGCGCCCGGATCTTCTCCAAGAAGATCAGGCCCTTCTACCTCCGCATATGGAGAAGATGGACGGCGGTCACGTCGGTCCTGACCGACACGATCCCCGGAGTCAGGGTGGTCAAATCCTTCACGAACGAACAGAACTCCACCGAACGGTTCAAGGAGAAAAACTCAGAGTGGTACAGGACGGACGCCTCCGCGGCCAAGATCCTGCACGCCTTCCCCGCCACCGTCGGTACGCTGATAGGCCTCGGCTCGATACTCATCTGGTGGGTGGGCGGCAACCTGGTGCTCGGTGGCGTCGGCGGAATGACCCCCGGTCTTCTGACCGCCTTCATCTCATACGCCTCGATGTTCTACGGCCCGGTCACCTTCTTCGCCAACCTCAACGATTCATACCAGAACGCCCTCGCCTCCGCCGAGAGGATACTCGACGTCCTCGACGCCGAGCCCGAGCATGACTTCGGCCGCGGGCACGTTCTGCCCGAGATCAGGGGGAGCATCGAGTTCCGCAACGTCAATTTCTCGTTCGACCGCACCAAGAAGACGCTCAAGAACATAAATCTCAAGATAGAACCCGGAGACATCGTCGGGATCGTGGGAACGACGGGCTCGGGCAAGACGACGCTCGTCAACCTGCTGCTCCGCTACTACGATCACTATGACGGCGAGATACTCGTCGACGGCGTGAACATCCGTGACATCGACATGCAGTTCTACCGCGGGCAGATCGGCTTCGTACAGCAGGAGCCGCTGATGTTCCACGACACGATATTCAACAACATAGCCTACGGCATGAAGGACTGCCCCGTCGAGCGGGTGCTCCAGGCTGCCGACGTCGCCAACGCGCACGAGTTCATCGTGCGGCAGCCCGACGGCTACGACGCCGTCCTGGGCGAGAGGGGCGTCGGACTCTCCGGCGGAGAGCGGCAGCGCGTCTCGATCGCCAGGGCCGTCCTCCGCAACCCGTCGATCCTCGTATTCGACGAGGCGACGGCCTCGGTCGACTCCGAGACCGAGCACCTCATCCAGGAGGCCATCGAGCGGCTGATCTCGGGCAGAACGACGATCATGATCGCGCACAGGCTGTCGACGCTCAGCCGCGCCAACAAGATAGTCGTCGTCGACAACGGCTCGATCATCGAGTGCGGCACGCCCGACGAGCTGCTCGCCGCCAAGGGCAAGTACTACAAGCTCGTCGAGATCCAGTCGATGTCCGAAAAGCTCACCGCCGCCAAGGCGGAGAACAGATTCGAGTGAGGAGGCGCGCCATGGGATACAGATTCCTCGATAAGACCGCGAAGATCGAACTGACCGACGTCTACACCGTCCGGCTCGAGTTCGACGGCCAGGTCTGGGAGAAGGCGGAACTGCGGCGCATGTTCCCGATCTCCGACCGCGACAACTACATCTCGGTCATAGACAGCGACGAGCACGAGATCGCCATGATCCGCTCTTACGACGACCTCACGCCCGACTCCGCCGCCGCGGTGAAGGCCTGCTTCAACGACTATTACCTCATCCCCAAGATACTGAAGATCACCGAGTGCAGCGACAAGACCGGCATGCTGAAGATCACGGCCGAGACCGACCACGGACACACCAGCTTCAGGATACGCAACCGCCACAACGACATGAAAGTCTACGACCCCGACCGGGTGATCATCCGGGATTCGGACGACAACCGGTACGAGATCGAGAGCCTCGGGGCGCTCGACCACAAGAGCTGGATGCTCATCATGAGTTTCCTTTGATGCGCCGGCCGCCTACGCACACATATCAGAATCAAAAGAAGGAGCACACAGAAAAATGAAAAAAAGAGCCGTTTCCCTTTCCGTTCTGGCCGCGCTGATCGCAGCGCTGATACTCGTTCCGGTCCTGCCCTTCTCCTCCGCCGCGATCGCCGACGGGGACTGGGCCTCGCTTGATTTCACCGTCCTCATGCAGCAGGTGAACTCGATCAACATGGCCGACAACGAAGTCCTTGAGTACGGCAAGTACTGCATGAGAGGCTTCGCCGTATCCCCCGACGGAAAATACCTCTTCGGCGGATTCCTCAACCCCTCAAACGAATCGGCGATAGTCAGGTTCGACACCGAGACCGGACATGCCGGCGGCTACTGGTACTACGAGCAGACCGAAGGCGAAAAGATCGGGACCAAGTCCTATCCGAAGGGCCTCGACTGCGACGACAGAGGCTACCTCTACGCCGGCCTCGCCTACAACCCCAACAAGATCGACGTCAACTTCGCGGTCATCAAGTACGATGAAAACGGGAAGGACGACCTCCTCAAGACCGTATCGGTCACCAACATCTTCCACGACCCCGCCAACACCAAGATCGGCGTCAACGGAGTCAGAGTCAAGATAGTGGGCTCGAACTACTACTTCTACGCCATCCTCAACTATGACGAAGACTACCTCTACAGGTTCAACGTGACGACGCCCGAGGCGCCCGTCCTCGACACCTCGTTCGGCAACGGCGGCCGCATCGTCCTCAGCGACGACGCCTACAAGGTCGAAACGGGCAAGATCAAGGACGCCAACTACATCGACGTCGACGACGACGGAACGATCTACATGGCCTACACATCCGAGAGCGGCGCAGGACTCATGAAGCTCTCCGAAGACGGGAAGTCCGTGATCGGGAACGTCGAGCAGCGCAAGGGATACGGAGTCTGCATCGTTGACGACACCGTACTCTGCTCCTCCCAGAACAGCCCCTGCGAGATCAATGTCTACGACAAGAACACGCTCCGTCAGGTGGCGACGTTCAAC
>CADCPG010000126.1 GCA_902803255.1 uncultured Ruminococcus sp.
GGAATTTTGCGCCGCAACGGCGCAGGCCTCGGTGAGGTCGGCGTCCGACGGTTCCCTCTCCCGCTCTCCCCTGCGGAGGATCACGTGGGAGCCCGGCATCCCCTTCACATGGAACCAGATGTCGGTCTTCGCCGCAGTTTTCAGCGTCAGTTCGTCGTTCATGAGGTTGTTCCGGCCGCACAGGACGGTAAAGCCGCCCGACGTCAGATACTCGGCCGGCTTTGCCGGCGCGGACAGCGGAGCCTCCTTCCCGCGGGTTTTTATGTACCCCCCGCGGATAAGCTCCGAGCGGATTCCGGTCACGTCGGACAGGCTCTCCGCCCTCTCGAGCGAATCCCTCACGGTGAGCAGATATTCGAGCTCCTCCTCCGCCGCCGCGGTCTGCTTCGTCAGTTCGCGCTTCGCCGTCTTGAGTTTGGCGTATTTTTTGTACAGCCTCTGCGCGTTCGCCGAAGGCGTGAGCCGCGGGTCGAGCGTTATCCTCTTCTCGGCGAATCCGCCGTCATCCCTCTGTTCGCTCCAGTCGGTCAGCATGACAGACGAATCGCCGCTCTTCAGCCGGTACAGGTTGGCGGTGAGGAGGTCGGCGTCGCGCCTGATCTCCTCCGCGCCCTCGCATTCGGCGAGCTCGCCGCGCTGGATGTCGAGCTTGCGCGACAGCCTGGCTATAGAGTTTTTCAGGACGTGCGAAAGATCCGACGCCGTCGATGAGAGCGCTGACGCCCTGTCGCGCACGGCGTAGAATTCGTCGAGCATCTCCGACGCCGACCCGTATCTCTTCAGGTTCTCTGCGCCGTACTGCAGAAGCGGGATATACGAATATTCCGCGCTCTTTCCGCTCCCGTTCCCCCCGGGGAGCGACGCCGACGTGAACTCGTATCTGTTCTCAGCTATACGCGAGAACACCGACGAAAAGGCGGCGTAAAGGCGGCCCGGCGGCACTTCGGACAGCGTCGCGGAGATGTCTCCAGACGCCGCGAGGACGATCTCGCGCGCGACGGCCGGGCAGATGCCGAGATAGGCCGAATTGATGAATCTCGCCGCCTGCGTGTCCCCGCCGGCCGACTCGGCCGCGGCAGCGAAGCCGTCGCCGGTCTCGGCTAGCGGATCCCGCCTTCCCTCCTGGGCGGGCGGAAGCCCGTATGTCATGCCGGGCAGGACCTGGCGAAGCCTTGACGTCGAGAAGTCGACCGTGCGCATCGCGCCGAGGATCTTCGGGGTCCCGTCGGTCAGGATGAGATTGCCGTTCCGGCCTGTGATCTCGGCATAGAGCCTGCGCTCCCTGTCAAAGCCCATCTCGTCGCGGCAGGAGAAGACGAATTCGGCGACGCGCTCAAATCCAGGCTGGCTCACCGAGAGGAAGAGCGCGCCCTGAAGGTGCTTGCGAAGCAGCATGCAGAACGAAGGCGGGACCGGCGGATTCTCCCTCTTCGACGAAGTGAAGACTATCCTGGGGTCCTGCGCTCCGCACCTGAGCAGCAGCGTGCGGGTGCCCTCCTTCGAGCGGAGGGAGAGCGTTATCTCGTCGTTTCGCGGCTGGTGGATCTTCTCGACCCTCGAGACGCCGGCGAAAGACGATATCTCGTGAAGGGAGGCGGCGAGGAATCCCGAATCAAACGCCATCGCCGAACATTATGCGGTCGACGTCGTCGAGCGACGGATAGGCGAAGTCGGGCTGATCTTCCGGCGCCGCCGCCTCGACGTCCCCGGGCGTGGTCTCGCCCGAATAGACGAGCACCGCTGTGATCCCGTGCTTCTTTCCGACGGCTATGTCGGTGTAGAGACGGTCGCCGAAGATGCACATGCGGTCGAGCCCGATGCCAGTCGCCTCGCCGATCATCTCGACGGTCTCGCGGTAGGGCTTGCCGAAATATACCGGTTTTCTGCCGGTCGACGCCGTCACGAAGGCGGCGATGGCCCCGCTGTCGGGTATGAAGCCGGTCTCGGTCGGGCAGTTGAAGTCGGGATGCGTCGAAAGATACTCGGCGCCGCCCCTTATCAGCCTGCAGGCCATGTCGAGCTTGTGGTAGGTGAGCGTCGTGTCGAAGCTGGTAATGACGATGTCCGCCTTCTCCTCCTCGCCGGTCAGCATGTTGATCCCGGCGGCCCTGAAATCCTCGACGAGTTCGTCGGTGCCGACGAGATAGACGCTCTTGCCCGGGCGGTGGCGCCTGAGGAACTCTATCGTCACGTCGCCGGAGGTCATGATCTCGTCCCTCGTCGGCGAGAAGCCGAGGCGGGTGAGCTTGCGCACGTAGAAATCGGCGGTGTGCGAGGCGTTGTTCGTGAAAAAGAGCACTTTTCTGCCTGACGCGCGCAGATGGTTTATAAATCTGACCGCGAAGGGAAAGACGGAGAAACCGAGATAGATCGTTCCGTCCATATCGAAGATGTAGAGATCCTTGTCCGAGATCACGGAGGGATCGGGATTGACAAACGGCATGTCCTTGTCACCTTTCATCGGATCGGGCTTCGCCGGAGCGGCATGCCCGTATTATTGTTTCGCACGGATACGGCCCGCCGTGTCAGGGAAGCGGCCGGCCGCCAGTAACCGTATAATTATATCATATTTCCGCCCCGGGTTCAACCCCGAATCCGCCGTCTGCCGCCCGGAGAAGATCCCCGTCCCGCTTCTGCCCGAAATAAGTTGCATATTTACGCAAAGAATGATATAATGTTATATACTTTTTCGTCCAACTGCGGCAAAGAAAGAGGTACAGACCATGTCAGCCATAAAAAGCGGAGGAAACGGCGGCCGGACCGTCATAGGAATAGACGTCGGAGGGAGCACCACCAAGATCGTCGGCTTCACTTCCGACGGAACTCTCGTCTCACCGATGCTGGTCAAGGCGAACGACCCGGTGACGTCGGCCTACGGCGCGTTCGGAAAATTCACTCTGGAGAACAGGATACCGCTGGATCAGATCGACAGGGTCATGATGACGGGCGTGGGTTCGGCGTTCATAACCGAGCCTGTCTTCTCGCTTCCCTGCGTCCCGGTATCCGAGTTCGACAGCATCGGGATCGGCGGCCTTTACCTGTCCGGACTCTCAGAGGCGATAGTCGTCAGCATGGGCACCGGCACCGCGCTCATCCACGCCAAGGAGTCGGAGGGAAAGGTTACGTGCGACTATCTCGGCGGCACCGGCGTCGGCGGCGGTACGATAAACGGCCTGTCGCGCAAAATGCTCGACATCGGCAGCGTCAGCCATCTCGAACAGCTCTGCGAGGGCGGCGACCTTTCGAGGGTCGACCTCCGCATCAGCGACATCTCGAGGCCGGGCATATTCCCGAACGTCAACACCGACCTCACCGCCTCGAACTTCGGAGGGCTCTCCGACCTGGCCAACCGCCACGACATCGCGCTCGGCATATTCAACATGGTCTCCGAGACCGTCGCGATGATCTCTATCTTCGCCGCGCGGAACTTCGGGCTGTGCGACATCGTGCTCACCGGCAACCTCACCACGATAAAGCCGATAAGAGCGGTGTTCCATTCGCTCGAGCCCGTCTTCGGCGTGCGCTTCCTGATCCCCGACCTGTCGCAGTACGGCACGGTCATCGGGGCGGCGCTCCAGTAAGGCTGATCCCCGTCCCGGCGCGGTCACACAGCGGCGCTCCTCCGGCAGGGGAGCGGTCCCGCCGCGCAAGAGAAATCTTTTTTGCGAAAGCTGTTGACAGTCGCCTGACTGCGTGATATAATATTATTATTGCAAGAAGCGGACATTCATTCTCCGCCTCATACACTGGAAAGGCACTGGCACAATCACATGAATCTGCAGATCAACGAAAAAAAGATACCCGGGACCGTCCTCGACAGGGCCTCGATGGGCAATGTCACGGGACTTGAATTCCTCGGTAAGATCTTCTACATCTCCGACGGCATAATGCTGACCCAGATCCGTGAGATCGCCGGAATCGACGGCACCACTCTCCAGAACTGGACGAAGCGCGGCTGGGTGGAAAACCCGAAGTCCAAGAAATACAACATCGACCAGCTCGCCCACATACTTATAATCAACATGCTGCGCAGCTGCATGCGTCTCGACAAGATCGCGTTTCTCGTCTCCTACATCAACGGACGCGTATACGACCGGTCGGACGACATCATCCCCGATTCGCGCCTCTACGACTATATCTGCCGCATCCTCGACCGGCTCATGGAGACCGAGGTCACGGTCGACTCCGCCGCGACTCTCAAGCAGTGCATCGTCGAAGTCACCGGGGATTACGAAGAAAAGATCGCCGGTGCGAAGAAGCGCCTTACCAACGCCCTCGAGATCATAATAATAGCCTACTACGCCTCCATAATCAAGGAAAAATCCGATGAAATGATCGATTCACTGATGAACAGGTGAACCGGTACATACGAAAGTGTGACATCATGAACTACACCCGCAACGAAAAGTACTTCGGCCAGAAGCCGTCGTCCGTCCCCACTCTGATCTCGGCACTTATGATAGGCGTCGGGATCCTGCTCCTCCTGCTCTCCTTCACGAGAGGATTCCACTACGCCTTCTACGCCCTGGCCTTCTTACTTACGGTGGGAGGAGTCGTGATCTGGGCCGTCTTCTCGAACATCAAGATCAAAGACTCCGAGATCGACGACGAACTCGTGAAGATCCGCGAAGGATTCGCTTCCGACTTCGATGAAAGATTCGGGCAGAAAAACGCCGCGAGGATCAAATTCGAACAGACCTACGGACCGAAGTCGACCTCCGTCAGGGAGGAAAAGTACGAGCCCGTCTTCTTCGACACCTACTGGTTCGAAGGCGACGGCACTCTCCGCCGCGACGGCAGCGACGGCAGGGCCCGCTCGTCGGTCTATTCCTCGTCGGGATATGTCCTGAAGAAGGACAGGATTTGCATCGGAAGAAGGCTTTCGTCGCTGATAAGTCCCGACAGGCCCGAGGAGGACTTCTTCGCCGAATACGCTTATTCCGAACTGACCGGCGCCGCCATCGAGGCGGGTGAGAAGGTCGGCCGCACCGGCACCGCCGTATACGGTCATCTTATGATCACCGCCGCCGACGGGACCGTCGTATCGCTCCCCGTGATCGCCGACGCCGCCGCCGACGAACACGCGGCAAGGATCCTCAACCGCATCATATCGGCGGCCAGAAACAGGCAGTGACGCCCGACGTCTGGTCCGCGCTCTGCGGTGAATACACCGGGAGCGCCCTCGAAGCCGCTCTCTCGCAGGCGGTAAACGGCGTATCCGGACTCGACTTCGTGAGGCCGGGAATGAAGATAGGAATAAAGGCAAATCTCGTTTCGGCCATGAATCCCGACCGCGCGGGGACCGTCCATCCGATGCTCGTCCGCGTGCTCTCGAAGATGCTCTTCGAGGCCGGCGCGGGCGAGGTCGTGATCGGCGACAGCCCCGGCGGCCTATTCAATTCTGCCTGGCTGAATTCGGTATACCGCGCGACCGGGATGCAGATATGCACCGAAACCGGGGCCGTTCTCAACGAAAACTTTGAGATAGCATCGAGGAGATTCGACGGCGGAGCCGTACTTCGCGAGTTCACCGGCTCGTGCTGGCTCGACGATGTCGACGCGATCGTGAACGTGAGCAAGCTCAAGACGCACGGCATGATGGGCATGTCGGCGGCCGTCAAGAACATGTTCGGCGCGATCCCCGGCACGCTCAAGGCCGAATACCATTCGCGCTTCCGGAACCACGACGACTTCGCCGGGATGCTCGTCGACCTCAACGAATACTACCGCCCCGCCCTCTGCGTCTGCGACGCCGTGGTCGGGATGGAGGGCAACGGACCGACGGCAGGCACCCCGCGTATGATAGGCGCCGTGCTGGCGTCGCGCTCGCCCTACATGCTCGACGTCTGCGCCGCCGAGATCATCGGTCTCGGACCGTCCGACGTACCGACCCTTGCCGCCGCCGAACGGCGCGGATTTGCCGCTGCCCCTTCGGTAAGAGAGGCTCCGGCCGACGGAAAGCCCCACCCCGTGCTGGCGGGGGATCTGCCGCGGATCGAAGACTACGGGATCATAACCGAGCGGAAGAACGTGGATTTCGGCAATTTCGGGAGCGGCCCGGTGTCGGGCCTGCTTTACAGGATCGCCGGACGCCTTACGCTGTCGAAGCCGCACGTCACAAAGTCCGAATGCGTCGGCTGCGGGAAATGCGCGAAGGTCTGTCCCGAAAAGACGGTGCGCATCTCAGGCGGGAAAGCCGTGATAAACAGGAAAAACTGCATCAGATGCTTCTGCTGCCAGGAATTCTGCCCGGTCGGCGCCATGAAGGTGAAGCGCAGCTTCATCGGGCGGATCCTCGTTCACGAGCGAAAACACAAAAAACAATGACTGACAACAAACAGGAGAACTGAAAAACATGGAAGAATCGGCAAATATGGCCGTACTGACGCGAAAGGCGTACAACCGGTCGGGATTCGCCTCGTGCCTGCTTTATCTCGCGATGAGCGTGGTATCGTCACTCGTGATGGTCGCGTTAATCGTTCCCTTCGTCCTGGTCTCGTTCATGAAAGACCCGCCGGTCGCGGTCTTCGACGCTCTGCGCAGCGGCGACATCGGGGGATATATTTCCGGAATACTCGAATATGTTAATTCGCTGATGGGGAGCGGATCGGCCGGGCTCGTGATCATGCTGGCCGTCGTGCTCGGCACCGCGCTCGGAATGGCGGCGGGCATCCCGTTCTTCCGCCTCATGCTGAGAAAAGTGCCGACGACCCCGATCGAAAAGAGATATCCCGGAGCTGGACGCATCGCCTACTACGCGGTCACGGCGCTCGGCTGCTGGGCGATCGGCGCGCTTTTCGGAAACATCCCGTCGTTCATCGGCCTCCGCGGAGCGACCGACGGTTTCCTCGAGTCGTTCTCCGACCACATGCTCCCCTATTACATCTACGCGATCATCGGAGCTCCCTTCTTCGAGGAGCTGATCTTCCGGAAGTTCCTGCTCGACCGGATCCACGGCTACGGCGAGCTGCCCGCGGCGGTGGTCTCGGGCATACTCTTCGGACTGATACACGGGAACAGCGCCCAGTTCTTCCTCGCCTTCTGCTGCGGGTTCATGTTCGCAGTCATCTATATGAAGACCGGCCGCATCATCATAACGATGCTCCTTCACGCGACGATAAACTCGATCGCCACGGTACCCGACATCGTGCTCCTCTTCACGAAGAACGGTAGCGGTGAGTCTTCGTTCTCGCCGACGGTCTTCATTCTGGCCGTGATGGCGGCCCTTGCCGCCGCTGCGGTGCTCGTCAACCTGATCGGCAGGAAAAAGATCCGCGGATCGGGCGCGCTGTCCCTGACTCTGCCGGAGTCCCGTGAGGCCGCTGCCGGCGTGTTCAGAAATCCCGGCATGCTGATCTTCATCATCTTCATGGCGGCGCAGATACTGCTGATGGACTTCTTCTCGCTCTTTCTCAATCTGGACAGGAAAGCGCTCGCCCTGGTCTGCCTGATACCCGCCGCCGCCTTCGCCGTATTCCTGGCATTCGTCATGAAGTCGACGTCGCAGAAGTGGCGCGCTCCGGCCGGAGCGGAGAACCAGGATTCCGGACAGGACGCGGCCGCGACGCCCGAAGAGAGTCAAAACGGGCTCTGAACCGGAAAAATAATTGTGAATTCGATTTTTATACCGCCGAAACTATTGCAGTTCCGGCGGTTTTTTGATATAATATTCGACGGTAACTGCGGTACGTAAGTGCACCCGGCTTTTTCGCCGTCCCGACCGATGAAGGCGGGACGGTTTTGCGCTTTTTTCCGGTGTGCGTCATAGGCCCCGTTCCGGAATATTTTTATGTAAGGAAATTGCGGAATGAACAACGAAAAGCTTATTGAGCTGCGCTCGATCTCCAAGTCATTCGACGGCGAGCAGGTGCTCAGATCGATCGACCTCGACATCCACCGGAAGGAGTTCATCACCCTTCTCGGCCCGTCCGGCTGCGGAAAAACGACAACGCTGCGGATCATCGCCGGATTCGTCACCCCCGACGAGGGAGACGTCATCTTTGACGGAAAAAGGATCAACGATCTTCCTCCCCACCGGCGCAACGTCAACACCGTCTTCCAGCGCTACGCCCTCTTCCCTCACCTCAACGTCTACGAAAACATCGCATTCGGACTGCGTCTTTCCAAGACTCCTGACGAAGAGATCAAGACCCGCGTTACCGAGATGCTGACGCTCGTCAACCTCCGCGGCTTCGAAAAGCGGGACGTCTCGAGCCTGTCCGGAGGACAGCAGCAGCGCGTCGCCATCGCCCGCGCTCTGATCAACCGCCCCGAGGTCCTTCTCCTCGACGAGCCTCTCGGAGCTCTCGACCTCAAACTGCGCAAGGACATGCAGGTCGAACTGCGCCGCATGCAGCAGCAGACCGGCATCACCTTCATTTACGTGACCCACGACCAGGAGGAGGCGCTCTCGATGTCTGACACCGTCGTCGTGATGGCGAACGGCGAGATCCAGCAGATAGGCACCCCCGAAAAGATATACAACGAGCCCGAAAACGCCTTCGTCGCCGACTTCATCGGCGAGAGCAATATACTGAACGGCACGATGATCAAGGACTACACCGTCTCGTTCGCCGGCCAGACCTTCACCTGCGAGGACGCGGGCTTCGCTCCCAACGAGCCGGTCGACGTGGTCGTCAGGCCCGAGGATATCGACATAGTCCCGGTCGACAAAGCCATGCTGACGGGCGAAGTCACCGCCGTCACCTTCAAGGGCGACTACTACGAGATCATAGCCGATATCGACAACTTCAAATGGATGATCGAAACCACCGACGCCTTCCGGGTCGGCGACACCATCGGCATATCCATCGACCCGTACGAGATTCAGGTGATGAAAAAATCGGAATTCTCCGGGATGTTCGGCGACTATTCCACCTTCAGCGACGAGATGGATCATCTTTCCGATCCCGACGGGGAGGCATCCGAATGACCGGCAGGACCCGCGACGCAAGACCGATAGCTGCGGCTCCGCATATGGTATGGGCCGTCCTGTTCATCATCGCGCCGCTGATCTTCGTCGCCGTATACTCCTTCAGGGGGGCGGACGGCGGATTCTCCTTTGAAAACTTTGCCGCTCTCGGCGACTACACCGACGCTTTCGTGCGATCGGCGAGCTATTCGCTGATAGCGACCGTCATCTGCCTCGTAATTGGATATCCTCTCGCCTACGCCATCTCCCTGTGCTCCCCCCGCGCCCAGCGCGTACTCATAATGATGGTCATGCTCCCCATGTGGATAAACTTCCTCATCAGGACATACGCCATAATGAAGCTGCTGGAGGACACGGGATTCATCAACGGGACTCTGCAGAAGATCTTCGGCGAGGACTTCGAGCTGCATATGATCAACACTCCGGGAGCCGTGATATTCGGTATGGTCTACGACTATCTGCCCTACATGGTGCTCCCGATCTACACCGTTCTCTCGAAGATCGACCCGAAGCTGGGCGAGGCAGCAGCCGACCTTGGCTGCTCCAAGGTCCAGACCCTCTTCAGGGTGACTCTTCCCCTCTCGGTATCCGGAGTGGTGTCCGGGATAACCATGGTCTTCGTTCCGTCCATCAGCACCTTCTACATCTCCCAGAAACTGGGCGGCGGGCAGTACCTGCTGATAGGCGACGCCATCGAGACAGCATTTGCCAGCACCTCCACCTACAGCGTCGGCGCCGCCATGTCGCTCGTTCTGATGGTGATCGTCCTTATCTCGACCTTCGTCATGAACCGCTTTGACAAGGATTCGTCGAAGGGAGGCGTGGTGGTATGAAAAAGACCTCATCCAGGGCTACCGTCCTTTCGAAGATCTACTCGTTTCTGATCTACCTGCTGCTTTATCTTCCGATCTTCATCATGATCCTCTTCTCCTTCAACGAGTCGAAGAGCATGACGAATTTCACCGGTTTCTCCCTCAGATGGTACCGTGAGCTTTTCTCCAGCGGAAAAGCCTTCGAAGCCCTCAAATACTCGCTGATAATCGCGCTGCTCTCGGCGCTGATATCGACGGTCATAGGCACCCTGGCCGCCTACGGCATACACTATATGCGCTCCAAGGCCCTGCGCAGCACGGTGACTTCGGTGACGAACGTACCGATGATGAACCCGGATATCGTGACCGGTATATCGATGCTGCTCCTCTTCGCCTTCGTTCAGGTGATACTCGGCATGCAGCACTCCCTCCTCGGGTTCGGTACGCTGCTCATAGCACATATAACATTCAACCTTCCCTACGTCATCCTATCGGTGTTGCCGAAACTCCGTCAGATGGATCCGAGCCTGTCGGAAGCCGCCCGGGACCTGGGATGCACTCCGGCCCAGTCATTCCTCAAGGCGGAGCTCCCCTTCATCCTTCCCGGCATCCTTTCGGGCGCGGTGATGGCCTTCACCCTCTCGCTTGACGATTTCGTAATATCCAACTTCACTATCGGCAACAGTTTCCAGACCCTTCCGATCCTCATCTACTCGATGACGAAGCGCGAGGTCACCCCCGATATGAACGCGATATGCTCGATCGTATTCGTCGTCATCTTCGTCCTTCTCCTGCTCTCCAACCTCACTGGCGGAGACGGCAGCGGCAGGACCGCCTTCGCCGAAAAGATCCGCCGCTACAAGAAGCAGATAATGATCGGCGTGTCGGTACTGCTCGCCGGAGTGACCGTCGGTATCGTCTTCCTTTTCCTTTTCGTACCGCCTCCGGTGGAAAAGACCCTCAACGTATACAACTGGGGCGAATACATCTCCGACGGTTCGGACGATTCCCTCGACACGATCGAAGCCTTCGAAGACTGGTACCTTGAGACATACGGGGAAAAAGTGAAGGTCAACTACACCACATATCCCTCCAACGAAGACCTTTACAACAAGCTCTCCAGCGGAGCAGCCGAATACGACGTCATCTTTCCCTCCGACTATATGGTCGCCAAACTCCGGGACGAGGGAATGCTGGAGCCCCTCGATTTCTCGCTTATCGACAACTATCAGTATATCCTTGACGATTTCAAGGGCCTCTTCTACGATCCCGGCGAGCAGTATTCAGTCCCGTACACATACGGAGTCATCGGACTGATATACAACTCCGCGAAGGTCCCGGGCGGACTCGTGGACGGCTGGGGAGCCATGAGCAGCGAAGAACTTCGCGGCAAGATCCTCCAGGTCAACAACCCCCGCGACGCCTTCGGCATAGCGATGTACGATCTCGGCATCGACGTCAACACGACCGACCGCGCCGAATGGGACCGCGCTTACGATTATCTAGCAAAACAAAAGCCCCTCGTTCAGTCATACGTCATGGACGAGGTTTACAACAAGATGGAGAGCGGGGAGGCCTACGTCGCCGCCTATTACGCCGGAGACTTCCTCTTCATGTATGAAAACAACGAGGATCTCGCCTTCTGCCAGCCCGAGTCGACCAACTTCTTCATCGATGCGATATGCATACCGAAGAATCCGGCGAGAGACGGGGATACCTACCGCATCGCCAACATCTTCATAAATTATCTGCTCTCCGAGGAGCCCGCCGTAGCCGACGCCGAAATGATCTGCTACGCGTCTCCCAACTCACTCGTCATCAATAACGCGGAGTACATCGAATATATGAGCGAGATCCACGAGGACGCGATGGACATCCTTTATCCGGAGGATCTGGATTTCAAGGCGGAGTATGACAAGTACTGCTACCGTCTGCTCGATCCCGAGACCAACCGGTATATGAACAACCTCTGGTCAAAGCTCAAGATCGAATCGGGAGAGGGAGAGGATTTCGACCCGACGAACATCATAGCTCTGTCGATGCTGGCGGTGATAATCGCGGCTGCCGTGTTCTTCGCAGTGCGCCGCAAGCGCAGGGAAAAATACTATTCGTGACCTTCTTTTCCCCCTTCCCTTTCCCCTTCCCCTTCCCCTGCCGCGGCAGTGCGGCGAAAGCAAATAAAGGCGCGTAAAGGCGGAAAACCTTCGCGCCTGACGCCCGAAAGCCGTTCTGTTCACTCCGGTCCGGGCAGAACGGCTTTCGGATACCGGCGGTTTTTTAAATGTCGAAGTCTTATTCAAAAAAGGAGCAGTCAGATGCCTTACATCAACACGACCACTTCGGTAAAGGTGCCGGAGGAAAAAGAAAAAAGGATCGCCGCCGCTCTCGGACGCGCGATCGAGAACTTTCCCGGAAAGACCGAGCGGTGGCTTATGCTGAATTTCACCGGCGGTTCTCACATGTATTTTGCCGGTGACGCGTCGGCGCCCTCCGCCATGGTAGAGGTGAAGATCTTCGGCACGGCTCCCGATTCCGCCTTCGACGGGATGACCCGGGACGTCTGCGACATCTTCAGCCGCGAACTCGGCATACCCGCCGACCGGATCTACGTTCAGTACGATGAATGCTCCCGCTGGGGCTGGAACGGCGGAAATTTCTGAAAGTGACTCCGGACAGACCGATCATCGAAAAACTGTGTCCCGACGCGCCTGTAAGCCGGGAGCCGGGGGCTTTCCCGGCCCTCGGGTATCACGCCACGGCCGCGTACCCCGACGGCAGCTTCATAACCGTATATTATCAGCGGTGGGGTAAGGACAAAAAAACGTCTCTTGTGAGAACGCTCTGGAGATTCAAATAATCTCGGTA
>CADCPG010000127.1 GCA_902803255.1 uncultured Ruminococcus sp.
CGATTCGTCCTCGCAGTGAGCGACGATCGGCAGTCCCAGCTTCGCGGCGGTCTCCATCGCCTCGCGCATAAGAGACTCCGACTGCACTCCGACCCCGTCGTCCGAAAAACCCGCAACGAACCCGCGGCATCCGGCGGCAGACTCAGGACCGAAGGCTTTCGCGATGCCGCGCATGTCGGAGAGCTCCGCTCCTCTCTCGCCGACGGTGATCGACGCGAACGGATAGACCGGGATAACGGCGTCGCGGCCGATGATGTCGGTCTCCTCGCGCATATGTCCGACGCTGTCGGGGACTGGCCGCAGATTGGGCATTGTGCAGACGGCAGTATATCCGCCGGCGGCTGCCGCAGCGGTGCCGGTCGCTATGCGCTCCTTATAAGAAAAGCCCGGCTCGCGAAAATGCACGTGCACGTCGCAAAAACCGGGCAATACGGTATATTTTCCGGAAACAGAAACAGTTTCGCCCGGAATACCGGCCGGGAGGGTCTGCGGCGACGTCGCCGCGGGTCCTTTTGCCGCAAACTGTTCGGTTTCCTTTTTGAATGCAGTCATAAAGCTGCCTCCGCTCTTTTGTGGACGGACAAATAAAAGTCCCGCCGAAGCCGGCGAGACCGATTCCGCGCACGCCAAAACACCGGTATATCATTCCGGGAACACTTATGGTGATGCGCGCCTCCGGCCGGCCGTCTGCCCCGTCCTTTGACTGATATATTATATCACATAAATAATTAATGTGTCAACTGTTTTTTGCAGCGTCTCCGCGGGTTTACAGAGGGCTGGCGGTCCCGGAGGACCGCCAGCCCTGTATTTTTTATCCGGTCACTGCTGTGCTTCGGACTCGAAGAGACGGCCGTATCTCAGCAGTCTCTCGTACTTCTCGGCTGCCGCCGCCTCGGCCTTCGCGAAGAGGGCTTCGGCGCGCTCCGGGAACTGCTGTGCAAGTCTGCTGTATCTCGTCTCGCCCGTGATGAACTCGCGGTAGTCGGCGGAAGGCTTCTTCGAATCGACGGTGAGAGGATTCTTTCCTTCGGCTCTGAGCGCGGGATTGTAGCGGAACATCTGCCAGTATCCGGCATCGACCGCACGCTTCATCTCGAGCTGGCAGTTCTGCATGCCGCCCTTGACTCCGTGCATCTCGCAGGGCGCGTAACCGATGATCAGCGAAGGTCCGTGATAGGCTTCGGCTTCAGTCATGGCCTTGAGCAGCTGGTTCATGTCGGCGCCCATGGCGACCTGCGCGACATACACGTATCCGTAGGACATCGCGATCTCGGCGAGGTTCTTCTTGTTGATCGCCTTGCCGGCAGCGGCAAACTGAGCGACCTGACCGATCTGCGAAGCCTTCGAGGCCTGACCGCCGGTGTTCGAGTAGACTTCGGTATCAAAGACCATCACGTTGACGTCTTCGCCGGAGGCGAGCACGTGGTCGAGACCGCCGAATCCGATGTCGTAGGCCCAGCCGTCGCCGCCGAAGATCCATACCGACTTCTTCGACAGATAATCCTTCTCGGCGAGGATCTTTTCCTTCAGTTCCTTGTTTACTCTCGACTTCTCGAGCATCGCGATGAGGTCCGCGGTGGCGGGGCCGTTGGCGCTGCCGTCGTCGACAGTCTCGAGGTATTTCGCTATGACGGCCTTTCTTTCGTCGTCCTTGAGCGATTCGCCGTACTCTTTGACCATGCCGATGAGCTTCTCTCTGATCGCCTTCTGGCCGAGAGCGATGCCGAGGCCGTGCTCAGCGTTGTCCTCGAAGAGGGAGTTGGCCCAGGCGGGTCCGCGTCCGCTCTCGCGGTTGACGGTGTAGGGAGTGGCGGGAGCCGAACCGCCCCAGATCGAGGAGCAGCCGGTGGCGTTCGAGATGTACATCCTCTCGCCGAAGAGCTGTGTTACGAGTCTCGCGTAGGAGGTCTCGGCGCAGCCCGCGCAGGAGCCGGAGAATTCAAGCAGCGGCTGCTTGAACTGGCTGCCCTTGACGGTGTTGTTTATGATCTCGGGCTTCTCGGAGACATTGGCTACGGCATAGTCGAAAGCGGCCTGCTGGAAGAGTCCCTTCTCCTGAGGAGCCATCTCGATGGCGGACTTGGCAGAGGCGAGCTTCGCGGCTTCCTTCGCGGCGGTCTTGGGATCGTACTCGGGATGTTCGGCGGCGACCGTCTTGCGGGCGTTCTCGGCGGCCTTTATCGATACCGGGCAGGCCTTGACGCAGAGCGTGCAGCCCATGCAGTCGAGAGCGGAGACGGCCATCGTGAACTTGTAGTTGGTCTTGATCACCGGTCTGGCGGCGAAGAGCGTTCCCTCGGGAGCGGCGGCCGCTTCGGCCTCGGTCATCGCGAACGGTCTGATCGCGGCATGCGGGCAGACGAACGCGCAGTTGTTGCACTGTACGCAGTTTTCGGGCTTCCATACGGGCACGAACACGGCAACGCCGCGCTTCTCGTAGGCAGCGGCGCCCTGCGGGAAGGTACCGTCGGCGCAGTCCTTGAAAGCCGATACCGGCAGCGAGTCGCCGCGCATGGCGTCGACGGGCTCGACGATCCTGTTGACGAAATCAACGAGATCCTTTCTCGGTCCGGTGACCTCGGCCCTGGGGGCGTCATCTTCGCAGGCAGCCCAGGCCTTCGGAACGTTCACCTTCACGAAGGCGTCCGCGCCGGCCTCGATGGCGGCGTAGTTGAGATCGACGATAGCCTGGCCCTTCTTGATGTAGGACTTGTAGGCCATCTTCTTCATGTACTCGATAGCCTCGTCCTTGGGAAGGATGCCGGCGAGAGCGAAGAAGGCGGACTGGAGAACGGTGTTCTTGACCTTTCCGTTGCCGATGCGGCGGAGGGCGATGCCCGTACCGTCTATGATGTAGAAGTTGATTTTGTTCTTTGCGATGTACTTCTTGACGGCGGAGGGCAGGTGAGCGTCGAGCTCCTCAGGCTTCCAGGCGCAGTCGAGCAGGAAGGTACCGCCCGGCTTGACGTCCTGGACCATGTCGTACTTGGTCAGGTAGGCCTGGTTGTGGCAGGCGACGAAGTCGGCCTTGGTGATGTAGTACGAGCTCTTGATCGGGCTGTCGCCGAAGCGCAGGTGCGAGATCGTGATGCCGCCCGTCTTCTTCGAGTCGTACTGGAAATACGCCTGGATGTATTTGTCGGTGTGGTCACCGATGATCTTGATCGAGTTCTTGTTGGCACCGACGGTACCGTCGCCGCCGAGTCCCCAGAACTTGCAGGAGATCGTTCCCTTGGGCGATGTGTCGGGGCAGGCCTTCTCGGTGAGAGACAGACCGGTGACGTCGTCCACGATACCGACCGTGAAGTTGTTCTTCGCTCTCTTGAGGCTGAGGTTGCGGTATACGGCGAAGATCGAGGCCGGAGCGGTGTCCTTCGAGCCGAGGCCGTAGCGTCCGCCGACGACCTTTATGTCACCGCGGCCGTTCTGCGCGAGGGCGGTGACGACATCGAGGTAGAGCGGCTCGCCCAGCGAACCGGGCTCTTTGGTGCGGTCGAGGACCGCGATCGACCTGACGGTCTGCGGAATGGCGGCGAGGAGGTGCTTCGCGCTGAACGGACGGTAGAGTCTTACCTTTACGAGGCCGACCTTTTCGCCGTGGGCGTTCATGTAGTCGATGACTTCCTCGGCGACGTCGCAGACCGAACCCATGGCGACGATCACTCTGTCGGCATCGGGCGCGCCGTAGTAGTTGAAGAGCTTATAGTCGGTACCGAGTTTCTTGTTGACCTGCTTCATGTAGTTTTCCACGACGGCCGGGAATTTGTCGTAGTACTCGTTGCAGGCTTCTCTGTGCTGGAAGAAGATGTCGCCGTTTTCGGCCGAGCCGCGGAGCACGGGGTGCTCGGGGTTGAGGGCTCTGCCGCGGAAGGCGGCGATGGCATCCCAGTCTACCATATCCTTGAGATCGTCGATGTCCCAGACCTCGATCTTCTGGATCTCGTGGGAGGTCCTGAAACCGTCGAAGAAGTTGAGCACCGGAACTCTGCCGGAGATCGCCGCGAGATGGGCGACGGCGCCGAGGTCCATGATCTCCTGCGCGTTGGTCTCGGCCAGCATCGCATAGCCGGTCTGGCGGCAGGCATAGACGTCGGAATGGTCGCCGAAGATGTTCAGCGCGTGCGAAGCGACGCAGCGCGCGGACACGTGGATGACGCCGGGAAGGAGTTCGCCGGCCATCTTGTACATATTCGGGATCATCAGGAGCAGGCCCTGAGATGCGGTGTATGTGGTCGTCAGAGCGCCGGAAGCGAGCGATCCGTGAACGGCGCCGGCCGCGCCGCCTTCGGACTGCATCTCCATGACTCTGACCTTCTCGCCGAATATGTTGCGGGCGGGTTTGCCGAGGATGTTCTTGTCCGTCGCGGACCATGTGTCTGTGATCTCAGCCATGGGGCTGGAGGGTGTGATGGGGTAGATCGCGGCAACTTCGGTAAACGCATACGAAACATGCGCAGCCGCGGTGTTGCCGTCCATGGAAAGCTTTTGACGCTTGATTGCCATGTGGGTTTCCTCCGTAGTATATTGAAAAAAATATTATTGCAAGGAAATGATGCGGCCGTTCACTCGTGTTTGAACACGCAATGCGACATTATATATAATATCACATTTTTGCCGAAAAGTAAAGGGGCGTCGGAAAAAAAGACGGCCCGGCAGCCAATAAAACGGGTTTGCGCGCCCTTTCCGGAGCGCGGCGTCCGGTTGACTTCTTTGCTTTTTTGATATATAATATTGTTATGGTAGAAATGACCGCCGGAAAGGGGCTTTGAGATGTACGAACCGGTAGCGGAATCGGATTTCAGAAAGAAAATAAAGAACGGCATCCCCGAAGGCAGGCCACACGCGTATTTCTTTTACGGGGAAGAGGATTACCTGAAGCGCAGCGCGGTCGCGGCGGCTAAGGAGGCCATCGTATCGGACCCCTTCGATCTGACCGAGATCGGTGCCGCGACATACACACCGGAGGGGCTCGCGGCGTCGCTCGGCGTCCCGCCGCTCTTCTCGGATCACCGGCTCGTCGTGCTGACGCTCAGCCTCACCGACCTTCGTCCCGGGGAGATATCCGACCTTTGCGAAGCCGTATCGGAATGCACCCCGGATTTCCCGTCGGTGCTGCTGCTCGACCTGCCGTCGTCGGGGTTTGACGCCGGGACCGCGAAACGCCCGTCAGCGCTCTTCAAAAAGCTCGCCGAGGCGGCCGTCCCGGTGCGGTTCGACCGCATCACCGGCGCAAGGCTGAACGGCTGGGTCGGCAGACACTACGCCGGGCACGGCGTGCTGGCGCCCGCCGGCGTATGCGCCTTCACCGTTTCATATTGCGGGAACGAGATGTTCCGCCTGGCTTCCGAGACCGACAAGATATCCTGCTATGTGCTCTCGCAGGGGCGCGATGCCGTGACGGAGGAGGACGTGAAGACCGCCGGCTGCCCGGCGGGAGAGTTCGACGCTTTCGCGCTGGCGAACGCGGTGACGGGCGGAGACCGCCGGCTCGCGCTCGACATCCTGGCATTTCTCAAGTCGCGCCGCGAGGACCCCGTGAAGATCATGTCCGATATCATACGGGTCTTCTGCGACATGAGCGCGGTCAACACCTGCCGCAAGGCCGGGATGGACAGCCGTCAGATCTCGGAGGCGACGTCGATCAAACCCTATCCGCTCAGCCGCTACACCGCGGCGATCGATTCGATGAAGGACCCCGACAGGACGCTGTCGAGGGCGCTCGCACTGACCGCCGGAGCCGACGGAGGAGTCAAAGGCTACGGGCG
>CADCPG010000128.1 GCA_902803255.1 uncultured Ruminococcus sp.
ATCCCGGGGTCGGTCCCGGCCGACGCGAGGGCGTCGGAGAGCATGACGAAGCGCTCGCCCTGAAGGCGCGTTCTGGCGTCGGCTTCGGGGGTCCTGTCGTCGGCCCTGGCGAAATGCGAGAACATACCGTCGATGCGAAGTCCGGGGAGGGCTCCGAGCGACACGATCTCGCCGGTCGAGCGGCGCACGTCCTCAGGGCAGAACGCCGGGAACCCTATGCGGTTCATGCCGGTGTCGACCGCTATGTGTATGCCGAGCGTGCCGCCATGAAGCGTGTCCGACAGTTCTCTTGCGTATCCGTACGACATGCATGCCTGGTCGATCCTCCGCTCCGCGATCAGCGGCGCGAACCTCGGGTCGGACCGTCCGAGGATCAGTATGCCGGCGTCGGCCCCGAAGTTGTCACAGAGATCTCTCACCTCGAGCGCTTCGTGCACCGTCGCGACGGCAAACATGCGGCAGCCCTCTTCGAGGAGCACCGGCACGCAGATGTCGGGCCCGTGTCCGTATGCGCCGGCCTTGACGACCGCGACAGGCGCGCAGCCGTCACCGCAGCAGAGCGACGTGAGCGCCCGGTAGTTGCGGCGCAGCGCACCGGCGTCGGTCTCGACGTACGTCCTCGGGAATTCGTTCCCGTCGTATCTATTCTCTTCGGTTGAGATATCCGGCATGACGGTCCAGCTTTCTTCCAGGAGTATACCGCCCCGCGCGTCTTCCGGGGCTCCGGCGCGGCGGCATGAAGGGGCACCATATTATTATATCATTTTTTCGTCTCCGGGTCAATATCGGTCCCGGGCACGGGCCGCTTTTCGAAAGATTTTTCCGAAAAATAATTGCTCTTTTCAATACTAGATATTGACTTTTATTCTAACATAGTGTACAATATATAGTGTTGAAACAGTTGACGCGGGATGCGAGAGGTTTTCGGTGCCGCCCGCGCCCGCAAGACAGGAGCAAGGACTATGTCGTATAACAGACGAACGCTTTCTCCCGATTCGCCTTATGCCATAACTGCCGCTCTCTGCATGTTCTTTTCCGCCGCGATAAGCACGGTCTGGTACGCCTGGTATTCCTTTGATTTCGGTATAGAGCGCATAATCGTCGGATATATGCTGCCGGTCGCGGCCTGCGTCACGATGGCTGTCATGCTGCTCTCGAGAAAAAACAATCTTATGCCGACTATCATTCCGATGCTGATGGGAGTGATCTATTTCGCCCTCAGTTCGGTGGCTCTGGAGCTCTGGCAGTGCGTGCTCTGCTGCGTCATTTACGCCGCCTTCGCGTGCGTTTATATATTAACTGTCTCGGGTTTTCTTAACAGCAGACTTCCGCTCATGCTGATGAGCGGGCTGCCCGTCTTTTTCCGTCTCTTCATCGTCGATATTTTCATAAAGGACTTCGACGGATTCCTGTCATTCATGCCCGAGATCGCGCTGCTTCTCATCCCTATATCCCTTTTCGTCGAGACCAGGGGAATGAGGAGGGGCAGACTTTACTGAGCCGGTGTCCCGCGAGGAGGCCGGCTTTGCCGCGCCCCCCGGCCGTCGGGGCGTTTTTTTATAAGCAAGGCAACGAAAGGAAAACAGAAAATGACAAAACTAAATGAGATGGCGCTCGGGACCTCCACCTGCTTTTGCGGCGGGATCGACGGTCCGGCATTCCGTGAACTTGCCGGATGTGGCATCGGATTCATCGAGTATTCATACGGATTCAACTATTACATGAACACGGTCGAATTCCCGCGTCACGCCGACGCGTATTTCAACCTCGCGGTGAAGAACGGCGTGACTCCGTGGTCGATCCACCTGCCTTTCTCGCGCAAGATAGATATCTCTAACGAAGATAAGGAGCTCAGGGCGGTGACGCTCTACACCGACCGCACGCTCATCAGGGCGGCCGGAAGGTCGGGAGTCAGGGTGGCGGTGCTCCACCCGTCGAGCGAGCCGATCGACGCCGAACGCAGGCCCGAGAGGATGCGCCTCTCGCGAGAGGCCGTAATCATGCTGCGCGAGGAATGCGACAGGGCAGGCATGACGCTGGCCGTCGAGAACCTGCCGCGCACCTGCCTCTGCCGCGATTCGGCCGAGATGATCGAACTGCTGTCGGGCACCGGGGCGGGCGTCGTATTCGACACCAACCACAACCTGAGCGAGGACAACGTGCACTTCGTCGACGCTCTGACGGACGCCGGGCTCCGCATCGTTTCGGTACATATCTCGGATTACTACCGCGACGAGAACGGCGTGCTCGACGAACGCCACGTCCTGCCGGGCGAGGGGATAAACGACTGGCCGAAGCTCATGCGGGCGATCCTCCGCAACGGCTACGACGGCCCGCTGATGTACGAGGTCCCGCGCCAGCCGAAGAACCGCGCGGAAAAGCTGACGGCGGAGGAGCTCGCAGACAACATGCGGAAGCTGCGGGCGGGGAAGATAAGGAAAAAAGCAGACTGAAAGGATACATTGCAAATGGCAAAAACTGAAAACCGGGCAGAGACGGCCGCCGTGAAGAAAGCGGGATGCGCCGTTATAGGATACGGCGGAATGGGCGGATGGCACACGAGGCATCTGCTGGAGAGCGACGTCGGATATCTCTGCGGGATCTACGATATCGACCCCGCGAAGGGCGAGCTCGCGAGATCCAACGGCATACGCTCCTACGCAAGCGAGAAGGAACTCCTCGACGACCCCGAGATCTCAGTGGTGACTATAGCCACCCCGAACGACTGCCACGCCGAGATCGCAGTACGCGCCCTCAGGGCGGGGAAGAACGTGATCAGCGAAAAGCCCGTGACGATGAACTCGCGCGAGCTGAACGAGGTGATCGCCGTGGCCGAAGAGACCGGAAAGCTCTTCACCGTGCATCAGAACCGCCGCTGGGACTGCGACTACCTGATGATGAAGGAGGCCTATCACAGACCCGATTTCGGCAAGATCTTCTGCGTCGAATCGAGGATCCAGGGCTCGCGCGGAGTGCCGGGCGACTGGCGCTCGCAGAAGGCCCACGGCGGAGGCATGATCTTCGACTGGGGCGTCCATCTGATCGACCAGATGTTCGGGATCATCGATGACAGGCGTCTGCTCAAGGTGGGCTGCCGGTGCGAGAACGTGACCGGGGCCGAGACCGACGAGGGCTTCAAGCTCGACATGATCTTCGAGGGCGACGTCGTAGGGCACATCGAGGTGGGCACACACCACTTCATCCAGATGCCGAGATTCTACCTCGCCGGCACCGCCGGCGGCGCGATCATCGAAGACTGGCGCGACAGGACCCGCTGCCTCTGCATCAAAGAGTGGACCGAGGGCGAAGTGAAGCCGGTCGTGACGGCCGCCGGGATGACCAAGACGATGGCCCCGCGCGCCGAGGATACCCTCCGCGAGTTCTACATCGAGCGGCCCGATCCCGACGTGCACGATTTCTACCGCAACTTCATCGCCGCCACGCGAGGCGAGGCGGAGCAGATAGTCACGCATAAGCAGATGAGGAGAGTCATGAGGGTCATGGAGACCGCCTTCATGTCGGACAGAGCCGGCTCGCTCATCCCGTTCGGAGAATAAAAAAGCATCATACCGAAGGAGGACGTCGATGAAAATGAGATCAAATGACGGCAGGCGGAGAGCGCAGGCGCTGTTTATCGCGGCGTCGCTGCTGATAGCCGCGGCTCTTCCCGCCGCGATACCGGTCTCGGCCGCCGAGCCGATGCCGGAGAACACGGCTTATGTCGATCCCGCGCTCGACATGAACGCGAAGAGCACCGGGATAGAGTTCGGCGGAAAGACGTATCACGTTCAGGTCGGGCTTCAGGGCTTCCGCACCGTAAAGGAGGCACTCGACTCGATAAGCCCGGGCGGCACCGTATGGCTCGCGCCCGCGACCTATACAGAGGGAGTCACGATCACCAAGAACTGCACGATCCTCGGCCCCAAGGCGGGCATCGATCCGAATGTCAGAGGCGCCTCGGCGACCGACGACTGGACCCGCAGCCCCGACCGCGGCACCGGAGAGGCGGTCCTCGCGACCAGCTGGCACATGGGCGTCAATCAGAACACCAAGCTCGTCTACGACTGCACCGAGATCACCGTCGACGGCATGCAGGTCGGTCAGGGCGGGATGTTCAGGTCGAACTTCGCCGAAAAGGGCAGCATAAAGCTGACATACCGCAACATGCTGGTCAGCGGCTACAATACCGCGAACAACGGCCCGTTCTACTGCTATTCCTACTATCCCGACAGAAAAACGAACAACTACGCGAGGGACGTCGTCTGCGAGAACATCAGGTTCGAGGGGATGACGACCGCCCCCGGCTTCAACCTGACCGTCGAGAGCTTCCTCGCGAAGGGAGTGTATTTCGACGGAGCGTCGACGAAGCACGCCCTGGATTTCGTCTCGAGCTGTTCGCCCTCGGTGAGCCGCGGCCCCGTCAGCGCGACGTTCGAGGACTGCATGTTCAGGCAGAAGACCTCGCAGATCATCGGCCTGGACTTCTCAACGACGGCCGGCGGACACGGGCTCAACGCCGGAGTCGGCGAAAAGGAGAGCGTCACCGGCACCGTCAGGAACTGCGTCTTCGCCGACAATGCCGACGGCGAACTCGGAGAAGACAGGCTCATCATAAGAAAATCGGACACACCCAACGTGAAATTCGTGATAGAAAACAACACTTATTACGTCTCCCCTCCGGTGACGACCGAAAAGCCCGACGGGATGACATACGATCTGAAGACCGAGGTCAAGCTCCTCGGCAGGACCTATTTCGAGGGCAGCAGGCTCTTCTTCAACTGGTCGGGCTCGGGCGTCGAGTTCTGCTTCACCGGAAGCGGAGCGACGGCGACCATAGGTTCGAGCGCCCCGGCGGGCGACCATACCGCCTATATCAAGATCTACGTCGACGGCAAAGAGATGCCCGACGTCAAGCTGACGGCGGTCTCGCAGGAGATCACCCTGGCGTCGGGGCTCGACGCGAACGCGAAGCACACCGTCCGCGTGCTCAAGCGGACCAACGCGAGGTCGTCGAGCGCGTTCATAGCGCAGCTGAGGCTGACCGACGGCAAAAAAGAGGCTCCTCCGGCCGCGAAGGAGCGGCTCATCGAGTTCGTCGGCGACTCGCTGACCGTCGGTTACGCGTCGATAGCCAAAGACGTCGGGGCAACTGCCTGGAGTACCGCGACCGAGGACGTCACGAAGACGTACGTCCCGGCCGTCGCAGAAGCGCTGGGCGCCGACTGGAACGTCGTGGCTGTATCCGGACGCGGAGTCGTGAGGAACCAGGGCAACGAGACGACAAGGACGATGCCGATCCTCTACCCGCTGCTCGACGACTACAACGCCACCGGCGTTCCCTACGGGTTCGAGCGCCAGGCCGACGTGATCGTCATCAATCTGGGCACCAACGACGCCAGCGGGACGGTCAGCGGACTTACTCCGGACGAATTCGAGACCGGAGTATACAACTTCATCAAGGATGTGCGCAGGCTCAATCCGAAGGCCGAGATCATCTGGTCGTACGGGCTTACCAACGTCACGTATATGAAGCAGATGAAGAACGCGATCGAAAAGATCAACGCTGAGGGCGACTCTCACGTGTCGTTCTACCGGCTTCCGACCTGCACCGGCGCCGAACTCGCGCTCGGACATCCCACGGCCGAGGCGTACGCGTCGCGCGTCGAAGGACTGGTGAACGCAATAAAGGCCGCGACGGGCTGGGACGGCGGAGCGATCGCG
>CADCPG010000129.1 GCA_902803255.1 uncultured Ruminococcus sp.
GGAACATTCAAGAAGAAATTCCCCGACAGATTCTTCGACTGCGGCATTGCCGAGGGCAACATGATTTCGGTGGCTGCCGGGATCGCGACGACGGGAAAGACCGTTTTCGCTTCGTCCTTCGCTATGTTCGCGGCGGGCCGCGCCTTTGAGCAGGTCCGCAACTCGATCGGATACCCGCACCTCAACGTCAAGATCGGCGCGACTCACGCCGGCATCACGGTCGGCGAAGACGGCGCGACGCACCAGTGCCTCGAGGACATCGCGCTCATGCGCACGATCCCCGGCATGACCGTTATCAGCCCCGCGGACGCCGTCGAGGCCAGAGCGGCGGTCGAATGGGCCATCAACTACAAGGGTCCGGTCTACCTGCGCTTCGGCAGAATGGCGGTCCCGGTGCTCTTCGACAGGGAAACATACAAGTTCCGCATCGGTAAGAACACCCGGCTCACAGAGGGAAAGGACGTAGCGATCTACGCCACCGGCGTGACCGTGAACTTCGCTCTCGAGGCCGCGAAGCTGCTCGAGGCCGACGGCATCTCGGCCAGAGTCGTGAACGTCGCCAGCATCAAGCCGCTCGACAAGGCCGAGATCGCGGCTACCGCCGCCGACACCGGCGCGATAGTCGTCGCCGAAGAGCACAACATCATCGGCGGACTCGGCGAGGCCGTCGCTTCCGCGGTCTGCGAATCCTGCCCGGTCCCCGTGCTGAAGGTCGGTGTAGAGGACAGATTCGGCAAATCCGGAAAGGTCCCCGCGCTGCTCGAGATGTACGGTCTGACGCCCGCGAACATCGCCGCGAAGGCAAAGGCCGCCGTCGCCCTCAGGCACTGAAGAACAGCAGACCATGGCTGAGCTTATAACTGTCCCGAGGCCGCTGAGGCTCGGAGCCGCGTATCACGGAAACCGCATGCCCCATCACGCGGCGGAGGATTTCAGGGATATGGCGTCGCACGGGATGGATCTCGTCGTGCACATGCTCTCGCACACCGATCTCGACAGACACCTCGAGGTCATGCGGAGGCTCGTCGGCATGTCGGAAGACGCCGGCCTTGAGCCCTGGATCGACAACTGGGGCCTCGGAGGCCCTCCCGGGGACAAGTCGCATTTCCTGTCATACAGCCCCGAAAGCCATGTCATCATGTCCGACGGCAAGCCCGACCCGGTCAGGGTCTGCGTAAACAGCCCCGCGTTCCGGAAATTCACCCGCGATTGGATCGACGCCGTCGAGCACATCGGCGGGAAGACCATCTTCTGGGACGAGCCGCATCTTCCGAGGAAGACCGTCGACGGAAAAACGTACTACGGC
Source organism: uncultured Ruminococcus sp. (assembly GCA_902803255.1). Taxonomy (GTDB): domain Bacteria; phylum Bacillota; class Clostridia; order Oscillospirales; family CAG-272; genus CAG-390. Next base: position 1,307 of record CADCPG010000129.1, read on the forward strand.
TGCACCTGCGAACGCTGCAGAGCGCTGTTCGAGTCGAAATACGGTCACCCGATGCCCGAGTCGCCAGACGCCGAGACCGAAGAGTTCGGTGCTGAGCAGATCGCGGGATATTTCGCCGAGATGACAGAATACAGTCACTCGAAGGGCATCCGCAACGCCGTGTGCGTCATGATCGGGACCTACGGTATGAGTCTCTCGCAGGCCGACAGGATCGCGGCGCTTCCGTATATGGACAACATAGGCTCCGACCCGTACTGGATCGGACGCAAGAAGAAGGATCCCGGCTTCGACGTCTACCGGTTCGTGCGCTCCGAAGCGGAGAAGAACATCGATCTCTGCGAAAAGAACGGCAAGGACCACAACCTCTGGCTCCAGGTCTACAGCAATCCGCGCGGCTGCGAAGAGGACATAATCACCGCCGCCGACGCGCTTTACGACGCCGGAGCGAGGACCGTCATCGCGTGGGGCTACTACGGCAGCGAGTCGAACGACTACGGCGCGGAAAATCCCGTCGCCGCCTGGTCGAGGTGCTGCGAGGCGATGGCGAGGCTCCGGGGATTCGAACGCGACAGACGTCTGGCAGCAGACAGGGCCGCCTATCGGGAAACAGCAAAAGCCTGACCGCGCGGGCTTCGCGCCGGTCTTGTGCACAATAACTCTGCCGTCAGGGCTTTTCCGGCAGCGCCGGATGCCTGCGGCTTGAAACAGAAAGAGCAAATCATGTTATTCGGAAAGAAAAAGGAGAAAAATAAGGTCATGACAGTAACGAAGGATACCGTCATCGGCGATCTGCTCGACGTCAATGCCGACGTTTCGCAGTTCTTCCTTGCCATCGGGATGCACTGCCTCGGATGCCCCGTCTCGCGCGGCGAGACGATCGAGGAAGCCTGCGCAGTCCACGGCACCGACGCCGACGAACTCATCAGGTCGATCAACGATTTTCTCGCAAAAGAGAACAAGTAAAATAATACGCAATGCGTTCGACCGGTCAAAAAGGGCCGGCATCAGAAAAAACGCCACGGATCTTTCCGTGGCGTTTTTTCAGGGTGCGCCGGTCATTTGTTTCCGCTTCCCGGGAAGCCCGGCCACTGCCGCGTTTGAGCACGGACACGGCGCGGGCTTCTCAGGTGCGGATGAACGTTATGATCGGACAGCCTGACTGTTTCCTGACCGTCCGGCGCTCAGACTCCCTTTTCGAGACGGTCCATCTTTTCGACGTCGGAGAAGTTGTGGGTCGGAACATATCCGGGGATCGGAAGCAGCTTCTCGTGGATGCAGTCGATGATGGCGTCCGGGTAGGGGAAGAAGGAGGTCTCGAGCTCGTGAGCCGGGGTGATCCAGTTGCGGGAACCGAGAGCTACCGGCGGCGCGTCGAGGTAGTCGAAGGCGAATTCGGCGATGTTGGCGGCCATGTCCTTCATGACCGAGCCGCGTTCGCAGGCGTCGCCGACGATAATGATGCGTCCGGTCTTCTTGACCGACTCGACGACCTTCTTATAGTTGAAGGGGACGATCGAGCGGGCGTCGATGATCTCCGCCTCGATGCCGTATTTCTCTTTCAGGGTATCGGCGGCTTCGAGCGCTCTGTAGAGCACCGCGCCGATGGTCAGGATCGTGACGTCCCTGCCTTCGCGCTTGATGTCGGGATCGCCGAGCGTGACCTCGTAGTATCCCTTCGGGACGCCTTCGGGATGGAACTCCTCGCCCTTGTCGTAGATCCTCTGCGACTCGAAGAAGATCACGGGGTCGGTGCCCTCGAGCGCCGAGCACATAAGGCCCTTGGCGTCATAGGGCGTCGCCGGGAAGACGACCTTGAGTCCGGGGATGTGGGCGGTAAGAGCGGTCCAGTCCTGGGAATGCTGTGCGCCGTACTTCGAACCGACGGAAACGCGGAGGATGATCGGCATCTTGAGGATGCCGGCGCTCATCGCCTGCCATTTTGCCATCTGGTTGAAGATCTCGTCGCCGGCGCAGCCGATGAAGTCGGCGTACATGAGCTCGACGATCGCGCGGCCTCCGCACATCGCGTAGCCGACGGCCGAACCGACGATGGCCGACTCGGAGATCGGGGCGTTGAAGAATCTGTGGTAGGGGATCGAATCGGTGATCTTCTTGTAGACGCCGAACGCTCCGCCCCAGTCGCGGTTGTCCTCGCCGTAGGCGATGAGCGTGGGATCGTCATAGAATTTCTCGATGATGGGCTCGCAAAGACCGTCGCGGATGTTGTAGACCTTCATCTTCGGCACCGGCTTGCCGTCGGCGTCGAAGGCCGTGCGGATCTTGCCGGCCATTTCCTTGACTCTGTCGTTCTCGTCGTGAGGCTTCAGCATCTCGGCCTTGCGGGACGGATCCATGCTGTGGACCTTCTGATTCGAGAACATGATCGACGCGATCGCGTCGGGATCCCGGTTGAGATCCATTCTGGGCGAGATGCTGTCGTCGGTCGCGAGCTTGATGATCTCTGTCATGCGGGAGACAATCATATCGTCGACGGCTTCGAACTCGGATTCGTCGGCAACGCCGCCGGCCGTCAGCTTTCTTCTGAATGCCGCGACGGGATCGGCCGCCTTCCAGGCCTCGATCTCTTCCTGGGTCCTGTATGTGGAGGAGTCGGAAGGAGAATGTCCGGATACGCGGTAGGTCACGACGTCGAGCAGGGCGGGGCCGTGTCCGTTAACGAGGATCTCCTTCTTGCGCTTCACGGCGTCGATCACGGCGAGCGGATCGTAGCCGTTGACTCTCTCGGCGTGCATCTGCTCGGGGTTGAAGCCGGCGCCGAGTCTCGCGGCCATGTCGAAGCCCATCGTCTCGCCGCGGGTCTGGCCGCCCATGCCGTAGTGGTTGTCGAAGATGTTGAAGAGGATCGGCATGCCTGTCCCGTGACCGTCGTCCCAGAGCTTGGTGATCTGGTCCATCGAAGCGAAGTTGAGCGATTCGAGGACGGGTCCGCGGCCGAGGGCGCCGTCGCCGCAGTTTGCGACGACTATGCCTTTCTTGTGGTTGGATCTCTTGTAGAGCGCCGCGCCGAGAGCGATCGGACCGCCGCCGCCGACGATGGCGTTGTTCGGCATGATGCCGAAGGGGATGAAGAAGGCGTGCATCGATCCGCCGAGGCCGCGGTTGAAGCCGGTGGTGCGGGCGAAGATCTCGGCGAGGGCTCCGTAGAGCAGGAAATTCTTCGCCAGTTCCTTGACGCTGCCGTCGTTCTTCATATGCTTCTCGACGACCGACAGGACCGTGCCGTCAAGAAACTCCTTCATGATGTCGTAGAGCTCGCCGTCTTCGAGCTTGTTGATCGACGACAGACCCTTGGCGAGGATCTCGCCGTGGCTGCGGTGCGAGCCGAAGGTGAGGTCGTTTATGTCAAGGCAGTACGCTTCTCCGACAGCCGAGGCTTCCTGGCCGATCGAAAGATGAGCGGGGCCGGGGTTGTTGTACTTGACGCCGTTGTACTCGCTCTTGACTTTGATCTCGTTGAGCATCGTCTCGAATTCGTGGATCGTGCGCATGTCGTGGTAGATCCGGAGAAAATCTTCTTTCGAATAAAGCTTTTTCTCTTCTTCCAGCGACAGACTGTACTGACATACCGGAATATCCTCAAAGTGGATAAAACCGGGAGTAAATGCCTTTTTGGGGTCTACAAACTGTGATTTTGGCATGATTTATTCTCCTTGAACCAATGATTTTCAGATCGAAAACGCGGCTTCTCTGATGACTTCGCCCACTGTCGGGTGCGGGAAGACGAATTTCTGCAGGTCCTTCGCGCGCATCTCGCGCTCTACTATGATCGCGCAGCCGTAGATTATCTCGGAGGCGTAGTTGCCGATCATGTGGATGCCGAGTATGTTGCCGTGCTCGCGGCCGGCGACAAGCTTCAGGATACCGTCGCCGCCCTCGTTTTCGGCCACATAGCGGCCGGACATCTTCATCGTGACCTTCTTCTCGACGGCGTCGATACCGCGGGCCTTCGCGGCTGCGGCGGTGAGTCCCACCGACGCCACCTCGGGGTTCGTGTAGATGACCGACGGGATGGCGTCGTAGTCGACCTCATCCTTCTGTCCGAGCATGTCTCTCACCGCGGCCTCGCCCTCGCGGTAGGCGGTGTGGGCGAGCATCGAGCGTCCGTTGACGTCTCCCGCCGCCCATATGCCGGCGACGTTCGTCTGTCCGCGGCCGTTGGTCACGACAGCTCCGCGCTCGGTGAGCACTCCGACGCTCTCGAGGCCGATGCCGGCGGTCCTGGCGCGGCGGCCGATCGAGATCAGCACCCTGTCGCAGGGCACCGACGCCTCGGCTCCTTCGCCGGCGGGGAGGTAGTTCACCCTGTCGGTCCCGACCGAGGTGACCCTCGCGCCGAGCAGGAACTTCACACCGCGGGCGGCGTAGTTCTTGAGAAGTATCGCGGCGATGTCCGCGTCCGTCGGGCCGCCGATGTGGTCGAGCATCTCGATCACGGTGACCTCGGAACCGACGCTGTTGAAATATGACGCCATCTCGAGTCCGATGACCCCGCCGCCTATGACGGCGAGCCGCTTCGGGATCTCGCGCATCGCGAGGATCTCGCGGTTCGTCATCCCGAATCCTGACGCGACTGATTCGCGCAGGCCGGGGATGGGGGGCACCGACGCCTCCGAACCGGTGCAGATCAGCAGTCTCTTTCCGACGTATTCCTTTCCGCCGGCCTCGACGGAAAAGCCTTCGGGGCCGCGGCCCTTTATCACGCCCGAGGCGTTTACGACCTCGACTCCGAGGCCGCGGAGAGCGGCCGCGACTCCGCCGGTGAGCATCTTGACGACGCGGTCCTTGCGGTCGATCACGAAGGAGTGGTCGATCGTCGCGCCCTCTGTCTTAACTCCGTATTTTTCGCCGTGTTTCGCGTGATCGTAGACCTTTGCGGAGTAGAGCAGTGTTTTTGTAGGGATGCAGCCCTCGTTGAGGCAGACGCCTCCGAGCGCGCGCTCTTCGATCACCAGCGTTTTCATGCCGGCGCCGGCGGCGCGCTCGGCAGCGTTGTATCCGGCGGGTCCTCCGCCGAGTATTATAAGATCGTATGCCATAAGCCGTACCCTCCCTTATTTGAGCAGCAGCAGGCTGAAGTGCTCAAGGTTGAAGCAGAGGTCCTTCAGGAATCTGGCGGCCGGAGCTCCGTCGATCACTCTGTGGTCGAAGGTGAGCGAGAGGCCCATGGCGTCGTAGAAGACGTTCTCGCCGTTCACTAACTTTACGCGGCGGGTCATGCAGTCGACGCCGAGGATCCCGGTCTGGGGAGGATTGATGACGGGAGTGAAGCTCTCGACTCCGAGCGAGCCGAGGTTGGTCACAGTGAACGAGCCGCCCGAGAGCAGGTCGGGATTCAGCGAGCCGGCCTTGGCACCGGAGATGAGATCCTTGACTCTGGCGGAGAGTTCGGGGAGCGTGAGCGTGTCGGCGTTGAAGACCGTCGGGACGAGGAGTCCGCGCGGGGTGTCGACGGCCACTCCCAGGTTGACGTGCCGGAAGTATCTGACGGTCTCTTTGTCGGCGAAATAGTTGGCGTTGAGGTCGGGGTGTCCCGGCAGCGTTTTCGCGACGGCGAAGAGAACGATGTCGTTCAGCGTGATGTTTCCGAGCCCCATGCTCTCGCCCGAGGCCTTGACGGCAGCTCTCAGCGAGAGGATCTCGGTGGCGTCGAAGGAGGAGTTGAGCGTCAGCTGGGCCATTTCGGCGAGCGACGAATGCATCGCCTTCGCTATGACCTTGCGGATGTTGGGAAGCTTTTTGTCCTCATACGCGACGTCGGGCATGGCTGCTGCCTGCGGCGCGGCTTCGGCCGGCGTGCGGGTGAGACCGCGGTCGAGGACAGCGTTGATGTCGCGCTCGATAATGCGGCCCATCGGTCCTGTGGGGACGGCCGCGGAGATGTCGGCGCCGGTCTTTTCGGCGAGACGTCTCGCGCGCGGGGAGATCCTTACGAATCCGTCACCGGATCTTTCAGCGGGAGCCGCTTCGGCAGCAGGCGCGGGAGCCGCGACAGCTGGAGCCGAGGGAGCGGGTGCGGGTGCGGGAGCCGCTTCGGCGGGAGCCGCCGTCGGATGCGTGTTCTTTACCTGCTCGAGAAGAGCCGAGATGTCTTCTCCGGGCTCGCCTATTATGCAGACCGGCTCTAGGCAGGGTACGTCGTCGCCGTCGGCGGCGAATACTTCGAGAAGTGTGCCGGAGACGGTCGCTTCTTCGTCAAAAGCGGATTTGTCTGTTTCGTAGGAGAAAAGAACGTCCTTTTCAGCCACTTTATCGCCTTTTTTCTTCTTCCATTCGGTGATAACGCAGCTTTCGACGCTCTGTCCCTGACGAGGCATGATTACCAGTGTTGCCATTGTTTTCCTCCGAGATCTTTATGTCTGATTTTCTACTTCCGTCATACCGCCCGGCAGAGCGGAACACGCCTCCGGGCCAAAGAATACCAACTAAATATTATATCACACAACATGAAAAAATACAATAATACAGTATATAATTAATGCCGCCGGTCGCCCGCAGTGAATTCCCAAAGTAAATTCCACAGTGGAATTTACTCACGGGTATTTCCCGCGTAGACAAAATAACGGTGCGTCCCGCACGATGTTCTTTACAAAACAGCCCGTTTTTGATATAATATAATATTGAGATATTGTTTACTGCGCAGATCAGGGCGGTTTTGGACCGATCCGCCCGGGAGAACGCGCGCACTCAGGCGGCTGACGCCGGCACGGGCCGGGATGAAAAACGTCAGCCGGCAGAATCAGGACATCAGACAGCAGTTCGGGAAAACTGCGGAAAAAAGACCGGAGAAAAAAGATGGCAGATATTGTGACCGGCCCCGGCAGCGCCGCGGCGAAAGCGGCCCGGGACCGGGCGGAAGAGGAAGGACTCGGGCTCGCTGAAAAGCGCGTGGCATCGGAAGAGATATTCAGGGGGAGGATGCTCCACATCTTCAACGACACCGTCGAGCTGCCGAACGGCATGCCGGCGTCGCGCGAGGTGATAAGGCACGTCGGAGCCGTGGCGGTGCTTCCGCTGACCGGCGACGGACAGGCCGTCGTCGAGCGTCAGTTCAGATATCCCGTGGGCAAAGTGATCACCGAGATCCCCGCCGGAAAGCTCAACAGCAGCGACGAGGACAGGCTCGAGGCGGCAAAGCGCGAGCTGCGCGAGGAGACCGGCATCACAGCCGATGAGTGGACTGACATGGGCGAGTTCATCCCCGCCGCGGCCTACTGCGACGAAAAACTCACGCTGTACCTCGCGAGAGGGCTGCACTACGGACCGCGCGACCTCGACGACGACGAATTCCTCAACGTCGAGACGGTGCCCTTCGGGGAACTGGTCGACGACGTCATGAACGGCAGGATCGTCGACGCCAAGACACAGACGGCCGTTCTCAAGGCCGCCTGTCTTACCGGTTACTTCGCAAAAGGGAGCGGTGACGGCAGATGAATATAGTGGTCATCGGAGCCGGCAAGATCGGCAGCGCGATCATAGCGAGTCTTGTCGAGGAGGGGCACGACGTCACTGCCGTCGACTCAAACCCGCGCGCGATCGAGGAGATCACCGATTCCTACGACATAATGTGCGTTTGCGGCAACGGCGCGGACGTCGACGCTCTGCGCGAGGCTTCTGCGGGTTCCGCCAAGCTGTTCGTCGCCTGCACCGAGTCGGACGACACAAACATGCTCGCCTGCTTCCTCGCCCGACGCATGGGGGCGGCGCACACGATAGCCAGGATACGTAACCCCGAGTACAACGACGACAGTTTCGGCTTCACCTGCCAGCAGCTCGACATCTCCGAGGCGATCAACCCCGACAGACGTGCGGCGACCGAGATATTCAGGATCCTGAAGTTCCCGTCGGCAGTCAATATCGAGACATTCTCGGGCAGGTTCGAGCTTATCGAACTCGTGCTCAGGGACGATTCGCCGCTGACCGGCATCCCGCTTTCGGAACTGAGAAAAAAATATCCCGCCGACTTCCTGATCTGCGCTGTCCAGCGCGCCGCGCAGACTTTCATTCCGTCGGGCTCCGACGAACTGATGCCGGGCGACAGGATAGCCATGACCGCGTCCCCGTATGTGGTCCAGAAACTGCTGGGGAAGATGGGGATACTCAGAAAATCCGCGAAGGACGTCATGATAATCGGCGCCTCCAGGACGGCATTCTATCTTTCGAAACAGCTCACTTCCGCCGGGATCAGGGTCAAGGTCATCGATTCCGACAGAGAGGCCTGCGTAAGGTTCTCGACCGAGCTTAACGACCCCGCGGTGACGGTCATCAACGGCGACGGCGCCAGCCAGTCGCTGCTGCTCGAAGAGGGCCTCTCCGACATGGACGCGCTGGTGTCGCTCACCGGCTCCGACGAGGAGAACATACTAATCTCGCTCTTCGCCGCGGGCGCGGGCGTGCCGAAGACGGCCACGAAGGTAAACCGCCCGGAGCTCGCCCAGATGGCGGAAAAGCTGGGACTCGAAAGCGTCATCATCCCCGGAAAGATCGTTTCGAGCCAGCTTTCAAGATACGCGAGAGCGGTCCAGAACTCGGAGGGGAGCAACGTCGAGGCGCTCTACCGCGTGCTCGACGGAAGCGCGGAGGCGATCGAATTCAGAGTAAAACCCGATTTCCCCTACATCGGGATACCGCTGCGCGACATGTCGCTGCAGAAAAATATACTTATCGGCGGCATCATACGGGGCCGCAGGGCGCTGATACCGACCGGCACCGAGACGATCATGGAAGACGACAGGGTCGTCGTGATATCGTCGGGGCACAGGCTGCTCGAGCTGTCCGACATAGTGGACTCCGGCAATACGAATCCGCCGCGTCCGACGGGCGTCGCGCCGGCTTTTTCCGCGGTCCGGCGGGAAACCGTCTGACCGTCCGACCGCGCCCGCGCGCTTCGCGCGTGTGACACGGGGAAGACCGTCACCGGAAACAGGAACCCGGGCAGTAACAGAAAGCGAAAGGCGGGGTTGTATTTTTGAATCGCCGCATGGTTTTTTCCATAATCGGATATATCGCGATGGCCGAGGCGGTGCTGATGCTGCTTCCGGCGCTCGTGGCGCTCATCTACCTGGAGCCCGGCGGATGGTCGTTCGTATTATCGGCCGCGGTCTGCGCCGTTCTGGGCGCGGTGCTGATCCTCTCCTCCGGGACGAAGGACCACACAATCTACGCCAGGGAGGGATTCGCGATCGTCGCGCTCGGCTGGCTGCTGATGTCCGCGCTCGGAGCGCTTCCGTTCGTGATCAGCCGCGAGATTCCGTCGTACATCGATGCCTTCTTCGAGACGGTCAGCGGATTCACCACCACGGGCGCGAGCATCCTGCGCGATATCGAGGCTCTCAGCCACTGCATGCTGTTCTGGCGAAGCTTCACTCACTTTATCGGCGGCATGGGAGTGCTCATCTTCATCATGGCCGTCATTCCGAATCTCGCCGACAGATCGATCCACATCATGAGAGCGGAGGTACCGGGACCTGTCGTCGGGAAGCTGGTGCCGCGCATCAGGGACACCGCGCTGATCCTCTATCTCATTTACATAAGCATGACCGTCCTCGAGACGGTGCTGCTCGTGATCGGCGGTATGCCGCTGTTCGACAGCATCATCCACGCCTTCGGCACCGCCGGAACGGGCGGATTCAGCCTGAAAAACTCGAGCATAACGGATTATTCGCCCTATCTGCAGTGGGTGATCGCGATATTCATGTCGCTCTTCGGAGTGAACTTCAACATCTACTACCTGCTGCTCAGAAGAAAGTTCCGGACCGCCGCCGGCAGCGCGGAGCTCCGGGTCTATTACGCGATCATGATAACGGCCGCGGCGGTCATCACGGTGAGCATCCTGCCTCGGACGTCGGGGGCCGGCGAGGCGATACGGCTGGGATTCTTCCAGGCGTCGTCGATCATGACGACCACCGGCTATGTCACGGCCCCGTACAACGACTGGCCTCAGCTGGCCAAAACGGTGCTCTTCATACTGATGTTCATCGGAAGCTGCGCCGGATCGACTGGCGGCGGTGTCAAGGTCACCCGCGTGATAATGCTCTTCAAGTCGATAGGCCGCGAGATCAAGCGGCTGATACACCCGCGCGCGGTCGCGAGAGTCGGTTTCGAAGGCAAACCGCTCGACGACCACACTCTGCACGGAGTGGGAAGCTACTTCGCGCTCTACATCGCGATATTCGTCTGCACTTTCCTGCTGATCTCGGTCGACGGCCTCACCTTCGAGGAGAACGTGTCGGCGGCCGCGTCTTGCATAAACAACATAGGCCCCGCTTTCGGACGGGTATCCGCCGGCTTCTTCGACTATTCCGGCTTCTCGAAGGTCGTGCTGTCGCTGGCGATGCTCGGCGGCAGGCTGGAGATCTATCCGCTGCTGCTCACATTCCTGCCCTCCACCTGGCTCAAGAAGTGAGCATGACGCTCCGCGGCGGCGGAGGACCGCGCCGGTGCGGGACGGGGAAGCAAGTCTTGTGCCTTTCCGGCACGGCAGCGCGTGCCGGCCCTGCCTGAAGGCCCATCAAACGAAGGAGAAATACCTTTGCAAAACAACGAACGCAATACAGTAAGCAACGAAACAGAGGAATCCGCCGGCAAATACAAGCGTTTCTACGCAGGTGAGAGCCGCAGATCGGGCGGTGGCCCGAAGATCAGGCGGCCGATGAACGTAAGCCAGTTCATCGCGCTGGTCTTCATCGGAATAATACTGACCGGGACGGTCCTTCTGTCGCTGCCCGCCGCCTCGCGCGACGGGACCCCGGCGGGGTTCGTCGAGTCGCTGTTCACGGCGACGTCGGCCACCTGCGTCACCGGGCTCGTCCTCTCCGACACCTGGACGCAGTGGAGCGGATTCGGGCAGACTGTCATCGCTCTGCTGATCGAGATCGGCGGACTGGGATTCGTCTCGCTCGCCTCTTTCGTCATCTACGCCGTGAAAAAAAAGCTGAACGTCAACGAGCAGATGCTGGTCGCGCAGTCGATCGGGACCGACGATATCACCGACTCGCTGAGAGTGCAGCGCAAGATCATAGCCTACTGCCTGACCGTCGAGGCGGCCGGGGCGGTGCTGCTGACGCTCAGGTTCTGGCCGGAATACGGCTTTCTCAGTGCTCTGAAGCTCGGAGTCTTCCACTCGGTATCCGCCTTCTGCAACGCCGGGTTCGACATAATGGGCTTCGAGGCCCCCGGCGGGAGCCTGACGAAATACGGCAGCGACCCCGCGGTATGCGGCATACTTTCGCTGCTCATAGTCCTCGGCGGGCTCGGATTCCTCGTCTGGGACGACATCCTGCGCAATCCCCGCCCGCGGAAATGGAGCGTTTACACCAAGCTGGTCGTCGTTACCAACCTGGTACTGATCTTCGGCGGAGCGGTGCTGTTCTTCATCCTTGAGTACGGCAACCCCGGTACGATCGGAGAGATGTCCGTCTTCCGCAAGGTGACGGCTTCGTTCTTCCAGTCGGTCACGACCCGTACCGCCGGATTCGCCGGCGTCGACCAGGCGTCTCTCACCGAAGCCGGCAAGGCGGTGACGATCGTGCTGATGTTCATCGGAGGCAGCTCGGGCTCGACCGCCGGCGGACTCAAGACGGTCACGTTCGCCGTGCTGATCCTCTTCCTGTGGTCGAGGGTCACCGGACGCAAGGCGGTGAGAGCGTTCAGCCGCACCGTCCAGGACAGCCACGTGCTCAACGCGCTGACCGTCTTCGGACTGATGATAGTGCTGTCGGTTGCCGGAGGATCGGTGATCAGCGCGACGTCCCCCGTATCGCTGGTAGACGGCCTGTTCGAGAGCGTTTCCGCTCTCGCGACGGTCGGCCTTTCCACCGGTGCGACGCCGGCCCTTTCCACCGTCGCAAAATTCATGATCATAGTCCTCATGTACTTCGGGCGGGTGGGACTCCTGACGATATGCATCGGCTTCCTGCAGGAAAAGCGGAGCGTGAACAAGATAAAATACGCCGAGACCTCGCTGCTCATCGGTTAGTCCGGGGGCGACAGAAAGCGAACAGAAATAACCGGACGGCTGTCCGGGACGGAGGAAACGTTATTGAAATCGTATGTTGTTATAGGACTCGGCCTCTTCGGCGGCGAGATAGCAAAGAAGCTGTATGAGCTCGGCCAGGAGGTCATCGCGATCGACAAAAAAGAGGACTTCATAAACGAAGTGGCGGACAGCGTGACGCGTGCCGCCGTCGGCGACGCCACCGACCCGCAGGTACTGAAGGCGCTCGGCGTGAAGAACTGCGACTGTGCCGTCGTTGCCGTCGGTTCCGACCTCGGAGCTTCGGTGCTGACCACCATGAACCTCAAGAAGCTCGGCATACCGTATATCGTCTGCAAGGCGCAGAACGAGACTCACCGCATGATCCTCGAGAAGATCGGCGCCGATCAGGTCATCATACCCGAGCACGTGGTCGCCGACAAGATCGCCCGGTCGCTCGCCACTCCGAATATCATGGAGTACATCGAGCTTTCAAACGACTACGGCATCATCGAGCGCAAGGCGCCCGCCGGATGGGAGGGCAAGACGCTCCGCGAGATGAACATCCGCGCGAAATACGGCGTCGACATCATCGCGGTGAGGAACGGCGATAAGATCAGGGTGTCCCCCGGAGCCGACTACAAGTTCGGCAACGAATCCGATCTCGTCGTGCTCGGCGATTACGATTCACTCGAGAAGTTCAAGAAGATCAAATGAGGAAAAGGGGCTGTAAAACCGGTTTTTACAGCCCCTTGCGGCAAAAAGCATGAAACTTCGGATAATAGCGGCTCCCGACAAGTTCAAGGGGAGCATGACGGCCGACGCCGCGGCCCGGGCGGTCATACGCGGGGCAAAGAAGGCGGCGGGCGGCCGCGGGATAGAGCTGTCCTGCTCGGCCGTGCACATCGCCGACGGCGGAGAGGGCACGCTCGAGGCCCTCGTTCCGCCGGAAAAGATAAAGATGTTCACCGTCACCGGCCCCGACGGCTCGGACGTCGAGGCTCCGATCGGCATCGACGGCTCCCGCGCCGTGATCGAGATGGCGCGCGCCTCCGGCCTGCTGCTCATGAAGAGCACTGCCGGACAGCGGGTGAAGAGGACCACGACGTACGGCACCGGCATGCTGATAAAGGCCGCCCTCGAC
>CADCPG010000130.1 GCA_902803255.1 uncultured Ruminococcus sp.
GGCGAGAGCCGCCCGCTGGGCGACGCCGAAGCGGTGCTGTTCGTCGGTCACGACGAGCGCCAGCGAGGAGAATCCGGTGTTTTCGGTCAGCAGGGCGTGGGTGCCTATGACGACATCCAGTCTGTCTTCGCCGGCGCTCCCGAGCCTTTGCTTTATCTGCCGCTTTGCGGCGGCGGACGTCGAGCCGGTGAGCAGCGCCACGCTCACCCCGAGCTTCGAAAACAGGGGAGAGAGGCTCTCGAAGTGCTGCGTCGCGAGTATCTCGGTAGGCGCCATAAGAGCGGCCTGACGGCCCGAAAGCACTGCGATATATATCGCCGCGGCGGCCACGGCGGTCTTGCCGCATCCGACGTCCCCTATCACGATGCGGTTCATGGGGATGTCGGTCCTCATGTCTGCCGCGATGTCGCGCACGGCGCTCTTCTGGGCCTCTGTGAGCGTGTAGGGAAGCAGTTCGAGCAGGGGGGTTATATTCTGCCTTGTGCAGGGGAAAGCCCCGGGCTCGCGCCTTCTGCCGCTCTTTTCGGCCATCAGCAGCGAGAACAGGAAGAGTTCGTCGAAGCAGAGGCGCCGCTTGGCCGCCGCAAGGGCGGCGTAGTCGTCTGGGACGTGTATGTTTTTCAGCGCGAACGAGAGAGTGCAGAGGCGGTTGGCGGTCCGGATGTCGTCGGGCAGGACGTCGGGGACTGCCGCGGCCGAGACGCGCAGCGCCTCTTCGACGTTCGCGGCGATCTGCTTCTGCGACAGTCCCTCGGTCAGCGGATATACCGACACGAAATCGGGCAGGCGCGCGGCTGACTCCGCGGAATACCTCTCGTACGACGGGGATGTCATTCTGTATCTGACGCCGCTTCTCGTGCCCCTGCGCTCTACGGTCCCGTAGAAGCGCCACACCGAATCCATGACGAAGGTGTCGCGCAGATAAGGCTGGTTGAAGAACACGAGCTCGCACACGCCGCTGTCGTCGGCGGCGCGGAATTTGGTGACCGTCATCCTGCCGCGGAGCCGGGCCGTCACCGGGACCGACGACACCGTCAGCACGACGGCCGTCCTGCCGTCGGTGCGGGCTTCGTCGAGTGTGCGGACGTCGCCGCGGTTCTCGTAAGCCCGCGGGATGTGGTATATCAGGTCGCGTACCGTCTTCACGCCGAGCTTCTCGTACGCCGCGGCTCTCGCGGGGCCTACCCCGCTGAGCGACGTCACCGGCGAATCGGGTCCCGGGACCGCCGGACGCCTGCTTTTCACCGTTTTGTTTTCGTTTCCTGATGCTGCCATTTCCGCCGTATCTCCGTATCGCAGAGTCTGTTCTTAACTGCACCGATTATTTTATCATATCCTGCGCCGCAAATCAACTTTTTTCTTGTTCCGGGCGGAAAGAGCGGGCTTTCGGGGCACTTGCGCGGCAGCGGCGGCTATTGACAGGACAATATATGTATGATATAATTTACCGGTAAACAAGGCGTCCCGGCGCCGCCGCGAAGGCGCGCAGGATCGGCGGGGATCCCGCCGGCATGCCGGGCCCCGGGAGTTTTCCGGGGCATCGCGGGGACGCGGTACAACAGCGGGGTGGTTGCGATGAACACGAACAGAAGAATAAGAGTGCTGACCGTCAGTTCGGCCAATATGGATTTCGTTATGAACGTCTCGAGGATACCAGAAGCGGGAGAGACGCTGTCCGAACCTGGGGGCTATGCCTTCATTCCGGGCGGCAAGGGCGCAAATTCGGCCGTCGCGTTCAGGAGACTCGGCGGCGACAGCGTGTTCTGCACGAGACTCGGCAGCGACGCTAACGGCGCGGCCCTGCTGTCGGTATACCGGTCGGAGGGCATCGACACCCGGTTCATCGTCACCGATCCGAAGGAGCCGACCGGACTTGCCGCGATAATGGTCGAGCCGAACGGCCAGAACAGGATAACCGTCTTCCCCGGCGCCAACCTCGCGATCACGGAAAAGGATATTTCGTCGGCGCTGCTATGCCGCCCCGAGGCACTGTTCATGCAGCTCGAAGTGAGCACCGAAACGGTGCTGACCGGCGCGCGCCTCGCGGCGGAGAGGGGGATCCCGGTCTTTCTTGACGCCGGCCCGGCGCGGCCCGATTTTCCGCTCGAGGAACTTCCCCAGCTCGAGGTGTTTTCCCCCAACGAGACCGAGACCGAGATCTTCTCCGGGATCCGTCCGAAGGACCCCGACTCCTGTCTGCGGGCCGTGCTAAAGCTCTCCGAGAGGGTGAAGGCTAAATACTACGTGCTTAAGCTGGGAGGAAGAGGCTGCTACATCTGCGACGGTAAATACTACTCCTGCCTGCCCACCTATGACATGCCGGTCGTCGACACGACTGCCGCGGGCGACGCCTTCACCGCCGGACTGACGCTCGAGTACATGCGCTCGGGCAATATGGTGAGGGCGGGGAAGTACGCCAACGCCGTAGGCTCGCTGGCCGTCGGAGTCAAGGGCGCTCTGCCGTCGATCCCGACCGAGGCGGCGGTCGACCGCTTTATTGAAGAGAACGGGGTGCTGTGATGTACAGCTGCTCTACGGCAAAGCCCGGCACATGGGTGAAGGTCCTGGTCGTCGCGATGTTCGCCGCGGGAGCCGGCCTGTTTCTGACGGGATATCTGGTGCAGAGCTACAGGGGCGCCTTCCAGTGCGCGGGGGCCGTCGCGGCTGTCGCGGCGGTGCTGCTCTCGACGCGCCTCATGACGTCGTATGTCTATGAGATCGCCGAAGGCGAGACGCAGGGACTGCCCGACCTCGTCATAACCGAGGTCAGAGGCAGCAGATCGCGGACGGTGTGCAGGGTCTCGATCGCGAACGGCGTTTTCGTGATGCCGGACGAACGGGAAAGGCTTCCCTCAGACGCCGGAAAAGGCGGGCCTTCATGCAACTGCGTGCCCTTTCCTCAGTCACGCGGAGGCAGCGTATGCGTCTTTCTTCCGTCCGAGACCGAAGGCGCGGGAGTGATCCGCTTCGCCCCCGACGAACAGATGATCCAGATCTGCCTGAGATACGCGAAGAAGTTCGAAGGCGTATAAGAACGGATGAAATGAAAGAGTTTTACCTGTGCGACCGCACTGAGCCCACTCCGATCCAGACGTTTGACGCCAAGAGGATCCATTACATCACCCGCACGCGGCACACTCATAAAGGGCTGGAAATGACCTACGTGACTTCCGGAAGCGCAAGACACACGATCTTTTCCGGGGACGGGGAGGTTTTGTCCGATTCGATCGTCAAAAGGGGAAACTACTTCGTTATCGGCGCAGGCACTTATCACAGCTATCACGACGGAAGTCCTGAC
>CADCPG010000131.1 GCA_902803255.1 uncultured Ruminococcus sp.
CCGCCGCGCAGCACAAAAGCACCGCCGCCGCGACGTAGAGCCGGCTCCCGCCGAGCCCGAGCTTCACCGCCGTGCGCGTTATCTGAGGCATCAGCGGCAGGTCGAAAAGCGCAACGGGCACAGCGAACGCGGCCGCCGACGTTATGACCCTCCACGCCTTTTCCCGTCGGCGGATCATATCGGCGAGCAGCAGCAGGAAGATAAGGCCGGCAGGCGCCCACACGATCACGTGCACCGAAGCCAGCAGCCCCGTCATCAGTGCGGCGATCCACGGAAGTTTTTCCCGCCTCTCCCAGAATACCGCCGACATGACCCCGAAGAACAGGATGAGGAAGTAGCTCCTGGCAAAACTCGAAGCGTAGTATGTCATGAACGGCAGAAAGACAGAAAAACACCGGAATCCCGCTCCGAACGGCGCTTTTATGAGGTAGACGAACACCGCGGCGGCCGTCAGGGCGAATGAGATGTATCTTATTGCCGGATAGGGCGCGCCGGCGGCGGCGAATGGCCGGAGGATCAGGTGGTAGAGCCACGGATGCCCCTCCTCCCAGATGCAGTCCATGATCCCGCGGATACCGTTGTCAGACGCAATGAGCCAGGCCTGCGCCTCGTCTCTGAACATCTCGTGTCTTATGCAGAGCACAAGGTTCAGCGCGAACCAGAGCGCAAAAGCAAGGCCCGCCGCCGCGAGTGACAGCATCTTCCTCCGTCTGGCGGGATCACCGTCTTTTAAGGGAAAAAGCCCCCTGAGTCCCGTATTATCCATTATCAGACCCTTTCTCCGCTCCGCGCGGCAGTATCCGTCAAGGCTCGCCGGATGTATTTTCCGGTGACGCTCTCACCGCAGGCGGCTATCTCTTCCGGAGTGCCGGCGGCAACGATCCGTCCGCCGTATCCTCCTCCCCCGGGACCCATGTCGATGCAGTAGTCGGCGTTTCTGATGACGTCGAGGTCGTGCTCGATGACCACCACCGTCGCACCGCGCGAAGTCAGCGAGTCGAACACCCGCAGCAGAGTCCGGACGTCGAGCGGATGCAGGCCGATCGTCGGTTCGTCGAAGACAAAGAGCGAATCCTCCTGTCCTCTTCCCATCTCGCTCGCGAGCTTGAGCCGCTGCGCCTCGCCGCCCGAGAGACTCGGGGTCTCCTCGCCGAGCGTGAGATAGCCGAGCCCGAGGCTCCCGAGGACATCGAGCTGCCTCTTCACAGGCGGGATGTCGGCGCAGGCGTCCGCAGCCTCGTCGACGCTCATATCCATAAGTTCCGGGAGCGACAGTTCATCGCCGCTCCTGCTCTTTCTTTTTACCGCGTACGCCTCCTTCGCGTACCTCGAGCCTCGGCAGTCCGGGCAGGGGATGTCGACGTCGGGAAGGAACTGTACGTCCAGGCTGATCGAGCCGGTGCCGTCGCAGACCGGGCAGCGCAGCTTTCCGGTGTTGTATGAGAAATCGCCCGCCTTATAGCCTTTTTCGGCCGCACAGCCTGTCTTCGCGTAGATCCGCCGGAGTTCGTCGTGCACGTTCGCGTAGGTCGCGACCGTGGAGCGGATATTGATTCCGATCGGCGTCGCGTCGATCAGCTTGACGTGCGCTATCCCGCCTGCGCTCACATCTTTTACATGTCCGGGCAGGCTCTCTCCGGCTGCCGCGCGCTCGAGCCCGGGTATCAGGCTCTCGAGCACCATTGTGGTCTTCCCAGAGCCCGACACCCCGGTCACCGCGGTCAGTCTCCCCTTGGGGATGTCGACGCTCAGCGGCTTCACCGTGTGGATCTCCGAAGTCTCAAGATGTATGCGGCCGATATCGAACACGTGCTCCGCGTCCGGCCTCTTCCGGACCGCGACGGTCTCCCTGCCCGACAGGAAGCCGCCGATGCCCGACGCGGGATCATTTTCGATATCTTCGACGGTCCCCTCAGCGATCACCCGGCCGCCCTTCGCTCCCGCTTCCGGCCCCATCTCGACGATCCAGTCGGCCTCCTTCAGGATCTCGGTGTCGTGATCGACGACCACGACCGAGTTGCCGTCGGCTATGAGGTCCTCCATCACTCCGGTCACGCCCTCTATGTTAGCGGGATGCAGACCGATGGTCGGTTCGTCGAGCACGTACAGCACACCCGTCGTGCGGTTCCTGACGGCCCGCGCGAGCTGCATCCGCTGCCGCTCTCCGGTCGAGAGCGTCGAAGCCTCTCTGTCGAGCGTCAGATACGACAGTCCGAGGTCGGTCAGCCGCTTCGCGGAATGAAGGAATGACTCGCATATGCTCGCGGCCATCGGGCGCATCTCCTCCGGCAGCGATCCGGGAACTCCCCGGACCCATTCGACAAGGCTTCCGAGATCCATCCGGCAGGCATCGGCGAGCGATATCCCGCGCAGGCGCGGCGCGCGGGCCGCCTCTGAGAGCCTGGTCCCGCCGCAGGCCGGGCACGGCCCCGTCTTCAGGAATCTTTCGACACGTTTCATGCCCTTTTCGTCCTTTACGTGCGACAGGGCGTTCTCGACGGTATAAACGGCGTTGTAATAGGTGAAATCCATCTCTCCCGCCGTGTTCGTCTTCTCGTTGTGATAAAGCAGATGGTGCTTCCCGGCCGGGCCGTGGAGCACGAGCTCCTTCTCGCGCTCTGTGAGGTCGCGGAACGGGACGTCGGTCCGCACGCCGAGCTTGTCCCTCGCGATATCCTTCATGAGCGACCACATGAGGGTCTGCCAGGGCGCGACGGCCCCTTCGTCGATCGTAAGCGAATCGTCGGGCACGAGGGTGCTCTCATCGACGCACCTGACTGTCCCGGTGCCGTCGCAGTTCCGGCATGCGCCGGTGCTGTTGAAGGAGAGGTCCTCCGCGCCGGGAGGAATGACGGCCTCGCCGCAGACGGGGCAGCGGATCTCCTTCTCGGCCGCGACGTTCAGCGTCGGCGGGACATAGTGTCCGTTCGGGCATCTGTGCTCGGCGAGCCGCGAGAACATGAGGCGCAGGCTGTTGAGGAGCTCTGTCCCGGTCCCGAAGGTCGATCTGATGCCCGGGACGGCCGGCCGCTGATGCAGCGCGAGCGAGGCCGGGACGTAAAGCACTTCGTCGACATCCGCCGCCGAGGCTCCGGTCATCCGCCGGCGCGTGTATGTCGACAGCGATTCGAGATACCGCCTCGAGCCTTCGGCGTACAGCACGCCGAGCGCGAGCGACGACTTGCCCGAGCCCGACACGCCCGCGATGCCCACCACCCGGTTCAGCGGTATGTCCACATCTATGTTCTTCAGGTTATGCACTTTTGCCCCGCGCACTTTTATGGCACCCGGAGCCGTCCGGTCCTTGTTCATTATTTCCCTGTTTTCCTTTTTTCTTCGCGTTTTTCCCCGCTTCCGCGGCCGTCTGATAACGGCGCGGGCCTGCCGGAGCCATTTGCTCCCGACGGCACGCCCGCGCATATTTATTATACACGTTTCCTCCGAAATAATCAAGCATCCTCCATCTTTTGATTATCCCGTCACGCTGCGCGACCCATGGGCCAGAAACCTGATGATAACAGGTTACACCGTATTTCCCTGCTTCCGAATACTGTGAGAATACTGAAAAGTCCCGTAAAAGCCATATAAAACTTGCTCCCCGGCAAAACCGGGGATTTTTCATCGAGAACGACATTGACAAACAAGTCGATATCTGGTATAATTTGTATAACGAATCATACTCAGGAGGTGCCGCATGGCAAAACCGAAAGGAAAATACGCATGGAGCGTCACCGTCGGCGCAAAAGGTCAGATAGTAATCCCGAAAGAAGCACGCGATCTTTTCAGTATAAATCCCGGAGATACGCTTCTTCTGCTCGGCGATGAAGTTCGCGGGATCGCTATACCGCCGAAATCGATGTTCACAGGACTTGTCACTAAAATTTTCGGCTCAGCAGGCGCGGGATCGGATGAAAAAAATGATGACTGACACAATTCTTGAAATAAACGGGCTTTGCAAAAAATACCCCGGATTTCTCCTTGACAACGTTTCTTTTTCGCTCAGGCGCGGACGTATCATGGGTCTTATCGGTCGCAACGGAGCCGGAAAGACGACAACTCTCAAATCGATTTTCAATCTCGTCCACCCGGACCGGGGAGAAATCAGAATCTTCGGGCTTACCATGCCGGAGAATGAACGCGAGATCAAAAGCCGCATCGGATACGCCGCCGGTTCGGCTGACTGTTACAAGCGTAAAAAAATAAGAGATATCGTTTCCGTGACAAAATCCTTCTACGAAAGCTGGGACGATGACGCATACCGCAAATACCTGCGCGCTTTTGATATCGACGAAGGAAAAACGCCGGTGCAGCTTTCTCAGGGTATGCAGGTAAAACTCAGCCTGACTGTCGCAATGTCTCATCACGCCGAGCTGCTTATTCTTGACGAACCGACGAGCGGCCTCGATCCGGTTTCCCGGGCGGAACTGCTCGACGCATTACTTTTCCTGAAAGATAAAGGCGTAAGCATACTTTATTCCACCCATATCACGTCGGATCTCGAAAAATGCGCCGATGAAATAACCTATATCGTACGCGGGAAACTCGTCGCTTCAGACTCGATCGGAAATTTCATATCCCATAATAATATGGCGGGGCGCGGCAACACGATAGAGGATATTATGATCAGTTTTGAAAAGGAGTCGCTTTATGAAAAAATTGCTGATTAAGGAGTTTCGGCTCGCGGCCTCTCCGCTTTCGTTCGTTTTCACAGCGGCCGCCCTTATGACAATGCTCCCGGGATATCCTATACTAATGAGCGCGTTTTTCATTTGTCTCGGCCTGTTCTATTCCTTTCTAAACGCCCGCGAAATGAATGACGTACTTTACACCGTTATGCTTCCGGTAGGAAAACATGACTTTGTCAGGGCTAAATATATGTTTGCCGTTCTTATTCAGACTGCAGGCTTTTTGATTTGCGCGGCCCTGACTGCGATCAGGATGACAATCCTTGCGGGAAGCTCGCCATATGTGAACAATTCTCTGATGAACGCAACGCCCGTTTATCTTGCGTTCGTTCTTCTTGTTTTTGCATCGTTTAACGTCATCTTTATCGGAGGTTTTTTCAGAACTGCGTATAAAATCGGTATGCCTTTTATACTGTTCGGTATCGTTTCGCTGATTCTCATTTCAGTTGCCGAATCACTCCCTCACTTTCCCGGCCTGGAATTTCTGAAAAATCCCGCGGGAGAGCGACCGGAAATACAATTCGCGATCCTTGCCTGCTCCGTCGCCGCCTATTGCGCCGCAACTGCAATGTCTTTAAAAAAATCCGAGGAAAGATTTGAAAAAATCGATCTTTGAATGATTACTGCACGACGTTTGTTTTGCCGGCAACTACGCCCCTTGTGGACTTTCACCACAGACCGACGGCATGCCCGTCGTACCCCAAAAACCCGCGCGGCAGCCTTCCTGCTCCGCGCGGGTTTATATGCTTGTTTCTTTTACCGCTTTCTTATTCCCGTCTTGTCTCTTCGGAAGTTATGACAAAAGATCCGTCCTTCCATTCGATTCTGACTCCGTCCACGTACGCGCATCCGTCCGACAAGGTCAGACGAGGCCACAGCTTCGCGGTGACGCTGTGCCAGATATATACGTCCTTGCGTGAGAAATCGCACAAATCCACGACGTACCACGCGTAGCCGTAAATTCCGGAGAACGGATCGTGGCCGACCAGAAGATCGTCGATCCCGTTGCGGTCATAGTCCCACGCTTCGAACGTATTCAAGACTCCCATAACAGGGAGAGCTTTCACCTGATCCTGTTTTACAAGATAC
>CADCPG010000132.1 GCA_902803255.1 uncultured Ruminococcus sp.
AGACAGTATGCGCCGTCCACCGCCGTGAGGGAGGTCACCTTTCCGCCGACAGTTTTTACTCCTACCGCGGAAAGCCGCTCGCGCAGCGCCGCGACTATGTCCGCCGCCCTGTCCGACTGAGGGAACACCCTGCGGCCGCGCTCTGTCTTGAGCGGGACTCCCATGCGTTCGAACCACGCCATGACGTCGGCCGGCGGAAACGAGTTGAAGGCGGAATAGAGGAATTTCGGGTTGGTAACGACGTTCTCGAGGAAGACGTCGCGCCCGCACAGATTGGTGAGATTGCACCTGCCCTTGCCGGTGATGCCCAGCTTTCTGCCGATGCCGCCAGGCCCGTTGCGCTCGAAGAGCGTAACGTCGGCTCCCGACTCGGCGGCGGTGATCGCCGCCGTCATCCCGGCCGGCCCGCCGCCTATAACGGCGACGGTCTTGCGGTCTCTTCCGGGACCGGGTCCGTAAATGCCTGTGCCGCTCATTTATCTTCCGCGCGGATCATCCGCGCCTCTTGTCGTAGACGTCGTACTCGTCCCAGATCTTCTCGAGCTTCTCGAGCCTCGTCTTTACAGCGTCGGGCTTTTTCCTCGACACCGCGACGATGATGGCGTTGATGATCGAGAGCGGGGCCGCGAGAGAATCAACGTACGAGGCCATGTCTGACCTCGCCGTGAGCAGCTGGTCGGCCGACGCCGCGATCGGCGACTGGGGGCCGTCGGTGATCGACACCACGTCGGCTCCCGCCGCGCGGGCGAACTCCACCGCGTTTATGACTCTGGTCGAATAGCGCGGAAAGCTCACCGCGATGAGCAGGTCGTCTTTCGTGATGTTCATTATCTGCTCGAACATCTCGCTGCCCGAGGTGGTCTGGACGAACACGAGGTTGTCGAAGATCATCCGGAGATTGTAATTCAGGAATCCCGCGAGGAGCGACGAAGAGCGCACGCCGATGATGTATATCTTCCCTGCCGCAACTATCTTCTCCACCGCCTCGTCGAAGGCCGCCCTGTCTATCGAGGCCAGAGTGGTCTTGATCCTGTCGGCGTCGGCGAGCAGGACGCTGTCGAGCACGCTGCCGCCGCCTATGAGCTCGTCGGTGATCTCCATGCGCTGGACCGACGTCAGTCTCGAGCGGATGATCTCCTGCAGCTCGCGCTGCATCTCGGGATATCCGTCGTATCCGAGCTCGATGGCAAAACGGACGACGGTCGATTCCGATACCCCGGCGGTCTTGCCGAGCTTCGACGCCGTAAGATAGGCAGCCCTGTCATAATGCTCGAGGATGAACGAGGACAGAAGTTTCTGCGCCTTCGAGAACTCGGGCATCCGTCTCTCGATTTCGGATAAGAGATTCTTTTTCATACGCGTCCCCTGAAAAATCGCGGCGAAAAGATCCGCGGGTAAAAGCAGTATTGTTTAATTATACTTTATTTCCGCCTTTTTGTCAAACAAAAAACCGGAAATCCGCAAAAAACAGCCGCCTGGTCGGGAAAAACGCCGGCTCGGAGGACCCGCGCCCGTCCGGGCCGGGCAGTCCCCGCCGTCTTTCCCGGACGGTGAGGACCTCTCTCAGTTCACCGGGTGCACCGAATCGTATTCGGCTATGATCTTTTCGGTCATCTCGGGATCGGTGGGCCAGCGGTAGTAGCTGCCTCCCCACTTCTGCCAGTCCTCCTCGCCTCTTCCGGCAAAGACGACCACACGTCTGTCCGGGTCGGGATCCCCGTCCGTTTTCCGCGGGGAGTCCGAAAGATCGGCACAGACGGCGGCGCGCAGGGCGCATTCCCTGTCCCTTATGACGACGCACTTTCCTCCGGCCGATGTGATCCAGTGCTTCACCTCGTCGGCTATCTTTTCGAAGGGCTCGTCCGCCGAGTCCTTCTCGGTGATGACGGTGAGGTCGGCGCGCCCGCCGGTCACGACGCCGATGTCGTGCCTGCGGTTCTCTCCCTTGTTGCCGTGCCATCCGTAAATGATGACCCGGCGGATGCCGGGATACTCGGTGTCGAGCGAGTCGAACAGCGCCGAGAAGCTCATGCCGTTGTGGGCGTAGTCGATGAGTATTGTGAGTTTTCCGTCGGCCGAACCGTATTTCAGCATCCTGCCCTTCACTCTCGCGTCGGCAACGGCGTCGCGCACCGTCTCCGGAGAGATTCCGGCGGCGTAGGCCATCGCGGCGGCGTAGAGCGCGTTCGTGACGTTGAACATGCCGGGCATCGTGATGCTCATGCGGCAGGGTCTGCCGCCGAAGGTTATCGTGAAGACGCTGCGTCCGCCCTCCCTCGAGACGTCGGAAAGCCTCACGTCGGCGCCCTCGCCGGTGCCGAAGGTGACCACTGGAACGCGTCCGCCGATATATTCAAGCATCCTGCCCGAGAGCGGGTCGTCGATGTTCACGCAGGCCTTGCGGCAGCTGTCGAAGATCTTCAGTTTAGTGGTGAAGTAATCTTCGAAATCGGGGTGTTCGGCGGGTCCGATGTGGTCGTATCCGACGTTCGTGAGGCAGGCGACGTCGAAAGTCATTCCGGCCGTCCGCTTGTATTTTATCGCCTGCGACGACACCTCGACCGCAAAGCGCGCAAGTCCGCAATCCCTCGCAGAAGCCATGTATTTCCAGAGGTCGGGGGCCTCGGGCGTGGTGTTGACAGGCTCGATGTGCTCCCTGCCGTCGAAGATGTCGACCGAGCACGACAGCCCCGCCGGCTTTCCTCCGCTCCTCTCGGCGTCGAGGTCGAGGATGTATTTGAGGAAGGTGACAGACGTGGTCTTTCCCTTGGTACCGGTCACGGCGAACGATTCGAGCGACGACAGCGGGTCGCAGTAGAACATCTTCGCGAGGCAGGCCATGGCCTCTCTCATGTCGCTCACGATCATGCGGTTCGCAAACGAGTCTCCGATCTTCCTCTCGGCGACGTAGCAAATCGCCCCAGAGACGCGCGCCGACTCGAGGTACTCCTCCCTGAAGTGAAGTCCCTTGGCTATGAACAGAGTACCGGGTGTGACGTCCCTCGAATCG
>CADCPG010000133.1 GCA_902803255.1 uncultured Ruminococcus sp.
GACAGGACATACGAAGAGCAGTCGGACTTCTTCAGGGCCCACTGGCCGTGCGACGTCCATGTGATCGGCAAGGACATCATCAGATTCCACTCGATCTACTGGCCGATATTCCTCACCGCGCTCGGACTTCCGCTCCCGAAGAAGATATACGGACATCCCTGGTTCAATTTCGGTACCGACAAGATGTCAAAGTCGAAAGGAAACGTCATCTATGCCGACAGACTCTCCGATTTCGTAGGAGTCGACGGCGTCAGATACTACGCGCTCTCCGAGATGCCGTATTCGTCCGACGGATCCATCACCTGGGAGTCCGTACTCGCAAAATACAACTCCGATCTCGTCAACATCCTCGGCAACCTCGTAAAGAGAACGCTCGATATGACCGCCAAATATTTTGACAGGACGGTTCCCGCTCCTTCCGCCGCGGAAGGCGTCTGCGCCGAATTCGCCGCGTGCTTCGTGCCCGCCGCCGAAAAATACGCCGCCGCGATGGATTCGTTCCACGTTGCCGACGCGACCGACGCCGTGTTCTCGCTGCTGCGCCGCGCCAACAAATTCATCGACGAGACCGAACCCTGGAAGCTCGCGAAGGACCCCGGCGAGAAAGACGCGCTCGGCAGCGTGCTCTGGCTGCTCGAAGAGGCCATAAGACGTTCCGCCGTCATGCTCGAGCCTCTCATCCCGGCATCCGCAGACGAGATATTCAGGCAGCTCGGGACAGATCTGAGGTCGTTCGATTCGGTGCTCGCTGATCCTTCGGAATGCGGCATCGCACCCGGAACGGTCAACGAAAAATCGTCCGCGCTCTTCCTCCGGATCGACGAGAAGGCCGCCCTCGAGAAGATCGCTGCCGAGGCCGAAGCTGCGAAGGCAGCCGCCGAAGCCGAAAAGCCCGAAGGACTTGCCGTTATCGGTATCGACGATTTCATGAAGGTCGAGCTCCGCACCGCCATGATCGTCTCCGCCGAGCCTGTCCCGAAGTCGAAGAAGCTTCTGCGGATCGAAGCCGACCTCGGATACGAGAAAAGACAGATCGTGTCGGGCATCGCGAACTTCTACAGGCCGGAGGAGCTCGTGGGCAAAAAGATAGTCATCGTCGCGAATCTGGCGCCGGCAAAACTGTGCGGCGTCGAGTCGCGCGGCATGCTGCTCGCGTCGGGCGAGGAAAAGGTCAGAGTGATCTTCCTCGCTGACGACACTCCGCTCGGAGAGCGCGTGAGGTAACATATGCGCCCCCTTTTCGACACGCACGCCCATTATACCGACGGCAGGTTCATCGACGAATTTCCCGGCGGGCCCGACGCTCTGCTGCGCGAGATATTCGAGGGCGGTGTGGAGAAGATAATCAACGTATCCACGTCGACCGAGGGCTCAGCTGACGTTCTGTCGATGTCTGAGAGATACCCCGGGATGTACGCGGCGGTCGGAGTCCATCCGTCCGATGCCGCTTCGGAGGAGAGCCTGTCCGCCGCTTTACGGAAGCTCAGAGAGATGATCTGTGCCGACATGAAGAGGGAAGGCGGACGAAAGATAGTCGCGATCGGAGAGACAGGACTCGACTACCACTTCCAGCCGGTCGACAGAGAGCTTCAGCACTCATTCTTCGAGGCGCAGCTGCTCCTCGCGGAGGAGACCGGCCTTCCGGTGATCATACACGACAGGGAAGCTCACGGCGACTGTTTTGAGGCTGTGCTGCGTCATCCCCGGGTTCGCGGTGTCTTCCACAGCTTTTCGGGCAGTCCCGAGATGGCTCTCGAACTCGCGAGAAGGGGAATATACATCTCCTTCTCGGGGACGGTTTCTTTCAAGAACGCTCCCAGGGTCAGGGCGGCGGCCGCCGCCGTCCCGGAGGAGCTCATACTCATCGAGACCGACGCCCCGTATCTCGCTCCGGTGCCGTACCGCGGGAAGCTCAACCGGTCGGATTACGCATTTCATACCGCGGCCGCCGTCGCCGGGGCACGCGGGACAGACACCGGCCGTATACTCGACGCAACATACCGGAATGCCTGCCGGCTGTTTCTCGATCGGTCGGAATAGTATAAAAAATCGTCATAAGTGTCAAAAACGGCTTGCATTTATAAAACATATATGATAAAATATAATGTCTGCGCCGGTGCGCCCGGTTCTCCGCCGCTGTGCCGCCCGCGCGGATAACTGCACTGTAAGTAATAAAAAATAATACAGTTCCGCCGGAAGGCGGATCCGGAAAGGATTATCAATGGCAAAATTCGGAACCTCCAACATCAGAAACGTCGCCCTGCTCGGTCATGGCGGCAGCGGCAAGACCTCGTTTGCCGAAGCCGCTCTCTATATCACGGGCGGCACCGACCGCCTCGGCAAGACCGCCGACGGCAATACCGTTTGCGATTACGATCCCGAAGAGATCAAAAGAGGATTTACCATTTCGACCTCGATAGCTCCCGCCGTCTGGAAGGACTGCAAGATCAACTTCCTCGACACACCCGGATACCTTGATTTCGTAGGCGAGGTCAAGCAGTCGCTCCGAGTCGCCGGCGCCGCCGTCATTTTCGTCGATGCCAAGTCCGGCGTCGAAGTCGGCACCGAGCTCGCATGGGACGCCGCCGAAGAAGCTGGCGTGCCGCGCGCCTTCTTTATCAACAAATACGACGATCCCGAAGCCAACTTCGACAGAGTCTTCGCACAGCTCAAGGAGAAGTTCGGTTCTTCCGTCTGCCCCGTCACCGTTCCCGTCAAGAGCGGCAAGGACATAGTCCTCGCCGATCTCATCGAGATGAAGGCGTTCGCCTTCGACGGAAAGGGCAAGGCCTCCGAGACCGCCATGACCGGCGAGCTTTCGTCGGCCGCCGAGAGCCACAAGGAGGATTTCAACGACTCCATAGCCATGGTCAGCGAAGAGATCATGGAAAAGGTCCTCATGGAAGAGGAGATCACCCGCGAAGAGGCGGCCGCAGCGATGCACGACGGTATCGTGAGCGGAACGATAGTTCCGGTGTTCTGCGGTTCTTCGGTCACTCTCGCCGGAGTATCGGTGCTTCTCGACGCGATAGTCGATTCGTTCCCGAAGTTCACCTCAAAGAAGGCTGAAAAGCTCGCCGACGGCAGCGACTCCGCCATCGAAGAGAACGGAACGCCCGCGATCTTCGTCTTCAAGACCGTCGCCGACCCGTTCGTCGGCAAGATGTCGTTCTTCAAGGTCATGAACGGCACGCTGAAGGCCAATGCCGTCTTAAAGAACCTCGCCACCGATGCCTCCGAAAAGATGGCACATATCTACACGATCAAGGGCAAGACTCAGACTGAAGTCGAAGAACTCGCGTGCGGCGACATAGGCATGATCGCAAAGCTCGCCAACACCAACACCGGCGACACTCTGAGAGAATCGGGCGACGCCGCCTATGCCGGCATCGTCTATCCCGATCCCTACATGACCCAGGCCATCATCCCCGATACCGCAAAGGACGAGGGCAAGATCTCCCAGTCTCTAGCCAGGATGGTTGAGGAAGACCGCACTCTCAGATACGAGACAGATCCCGAGACCAAGCAGATGGTCATAACCGGTATCGGCGACATGCAGCTGTCGGTACTTTCGTCGAGGCTCAAGAGCCGCTACGGCGTCAGCATCAAGCTCGAGGCTCCGAAGATCCCCTACCGTGAAAAGATCACGAAGTCGGTCGATATCCACGCAAGACACAAGAAGCAGAACGGCGGTTCCGGCCAGTTCGGCGACGTCTGGATCAGATTCGCCCCCGGCGAGGAGGAGGGACTCACCTTTACAGTATCGGTCGTCGGCGGCGTCGTTCCGAAGAACTTCAACCCCGCGGTCGAGAAGGGACTTCTCGAAGCCATGCAGAAGGGCGTTGCCGGATTCCCGATGACGCACCTCGCGGCCGACCTCCACGACGGATCCTACCATCCCGTCGACTCTGACGAAGTATCGTTCAAGACCGCCGCTAAGATGGCATACAAGATGTGCCTCGAGCAGGCCGGCCCCGTGCTCCTCGAGCCTGTCGGCGATCTCGACATCACCGTCCCCGAGGGACTCGTCGGCGACATCATGGGCGACCTCAACAAGCGCCGCGGCAGCATCATGGGTATGGATCCCGCCCAGAAGAAGGGCTATACCGTGATCCACGCCACCGCCCCGAAGGCCGAGCTCATCGACTATCCGATCGCGCTCAGAGCCATGACCCAGGGCTACGGCTCGTTCTCGTTCAAGGTGAGCGACTACGCGCAGGTCCCCGGCAACATCGCTCAGAAGATCACAGAGGATTATAAGAAACAGCTGGAAGCCTGACATCCCGGGCTGATAAAGCGACCCCGCCGGCATTACGCCGGCGGGGCTGTTTGTATGAACTTTAAAGTTCGAACAGTACTCTGGACTTCAGCGCCGGACCTTCGCCTGTGCTTACCGTCTCTCCGAGAGAGAAGAAACCGTTCTCTCCGTATATAAGGACATAAGATCCGTCGGGGAATGTGTCAGCCGTTATCTTGCGAAGCAGCACGGCGCAGCCGGATCTTATGAGTTTTTCGTGGAACGGAATGACTTTAACCCTGCCTGCGGCGGCGCCAATGAGAACACTGTCGACGGGCAGAAGGCGCCCCGCGGCCTCTTCGCGGCTCATTTCCTTCAGTTCATCGAGCCCGACGGCCCCGTCAACCGACATCGGGCCTGCCGACAGCCTGCGCAGAGACGTCATGACGGCCCCGCAGCCGAGTATCCTGCCCATGTCGGCGCAAAGAGTTCTGATATAGGTGCCGGCCGAGCACGACACCCTGAATCTGAAATCGCGCGAGGGAGCGGTGGAGGACACAAGGTCTATCGAATACACGGTGACCTTCTGAGATGTCCTGCTTACAGTCAGTCCCTGTCTTGCCAGTTCGTACAGTTTTTTTCCGCCGACCTTTTTCGCGCTGTACATCGGCGGGATCTGTTCAATCTGACCGGTGAGGGCGTCGCAGGCGGACCTGACTTCCTCTTCGGTGAATGAAACGTCCATCTCCGATATCACGTTCCCCGTGATGTCCTCGGTGTCTGTCTCGACGCCGAACCGGATCCCGGCCGAATACTCCTTGCGTTCTGCGGAAAGATAAGGAGAGGCTTTCACAGCGCGCCCCACCATGACGGCCAGAAGGCCGGTGGCGAGCGGATCGAGCGTGCCGGTATGTCCGGCCTGCCTCGTGCCGAGCGCCCGTCTTACGGCGTATATGACGTCGTGGGATGTCATGCCCGACGGCTTGTCGACGAGCAGTATCCCGGAGGGCGCAGTCCCCTCCGCATTCATCCTTCGCCTCCGGACGTGATCCTGACTCTGGCGAAGCAGATAGGCTTTCCTTCGGCGGAGAATTTTCTCTCGTGTTCGGTCTCGATGTTGAAGGAGAGATCGGCCTCTCCGTGAAGGTCTTCCGAGATCTTGAGGATCTCGAATCCGGCCGCGGCGAACTGTTCGAGCGACCAGGAGAAAAGCTCCCCGTGATCGGTCTTGAACTCGAGGATGCTGCCGGGTTTCAGGATCTTCCGGTACATCGCGAGGAATCCGGGGGCTGTCAGCCGTCTCTTGTAATATCCCTTCTTAGGCCACGGGTCGCAGAAATTGATATACAGACCCGAAAAAGTGCCGGGAGCGAACCAGTCGGAGAGGTAGTCGGCGTTTCCTATGAGGACGCGCAGATTGTCCCGTACCGGCGCGGCCCCGCCGTTTTCTTCGGCTTCGCGGGACGCCTTCCGCCTCTCAAAGTCGGCTTTTGCCTTCTCGAGCGCGAACATCGCAACGTCCGGGATCCTCTCGACCGCTATGACGTTGCTGTTTTCGTTCCGTTCGGCGAGACCCAGGGCGAAATCGCCTTTACCGCAGCCTATCTCGAGCAGGATGGGAGCGTCATTGCCGAATATGTCCCGAGACCTTCCGTAAAAGAGCGCGGGATCGCCTATCAAAAAATCCGAGCACGCGGCTATTCTTTCGGCCGAATGCTTCTTTTTTCTCATTCTCATGTTGCAAAAACTTCCGGAATGTGGTAAAATATACTGTAATTCATATTATATCATATTTGTCCCGCTTTGAAAAGATTATTTTGATCCGGCGCCCCCCGCCGAAGGGACAGATGCGGTAAATACAGAATAAAGTATGGTTTTTGCTTATGGAAAAGAAACAGTTCCTAGCTGAATTGAGAAAGATCCTGCGCTCAAAGGGATTTGCCGAAGATTCGGTGGACAGAGAGCTGGAGTCGGTTTCCGGATACTTCGACGAGGAAGGAGCCGACGACATCGACATCGCCCCCGCCGAAATGGCTGAAGAGATCGCGGCGATGATGAACGACGATCTGTCGTCGCAGGCAGCTGCCGAGGCGGAATCTTCAGAATCTCCCGAGAAGGAGGCACCCGCTTCCGGCGGCGATAAGGCGGCCGGCGTGTCTTCCTCCGGCAGCGACATCGATCCCGGCGTGCTAGCCTCCTACGGCTTTGCCGCCGCCGGAGCCGCGCAGTCCGTCAAGGACGGCGGCGACGGCGAAGGCCCGAAGTCCCTCGGAGACGAGATCGCGGGTCTTTTCGATTCGATCGAAAAGACCGGTGATAATAAGAAGCCCCGGGCCCCGGCAGCCGATGATGGTGCCGCCGAAAGCGTCCCGTCCGCCGATATCGGCGGCTCCGGAGAAGCCGCGGCAGACGCCCCCGAAGGAGATGCCGTCGGTGATGCCGGAGACGGCTTTGCCGGAGCGGCCGTCATAACTCCCGCCATATCCGAGATGCTGAAGTCGATGCACGCGCCGGGCGATCCTTTCTCCGACAGGGATAAGCCGGCCGCGGGAACGGAGACGGACTCAAGACCCGCTCCTCAGCCCGAGCCCGACGTCACGATCGCCGGCGGGAGGGAAGACGAGGACGCGAAAGAGACGGAGTCCCCTTCGGGAGATCCCGACAGCCGGGATCCCGACTATACCGACGACAACGACACCGCCGTCGAGAACTACGACGATTACGATATCGACGATTACAGGAAGGGCGGCAAGAAGGCCGCAGACGGCTCCGGGATCCTTTCGTCGGTATTTGGCTTCGGCAAGAAGAAAAAGCAGCCCGAAGAGGCCGGCGATAACAAAGTGAGAGATCAGAAACAGGTAAAGAATCAGAATAAGGCGGCCGCGCCAGAAGAACTCAACGACGCCGGGTACGACGACGGGATCGGTGAGGAGTTCGAATCGACTCCGGGGAAGAATGCCGCATTCAGCATCGGTCTCATCATCGCTCTGCCGTTCATCATACTGCTCTCGCTGGTCATGGTCGTGCTCTATCTCGTCTTCTGGCTTGCGCTCGCGCTGCTTATGATACTTGCCGTCGCGGCCCTGATCGCGTTCGTCGCGGTCGGTGTGTTCGTCGCGCTGACAGGCATCGTTTACGGCGTCATAATGCTGATCAAGGGCAACACTCCCGTCGGTCTCTTCGAGATCGGTCTCGGGATCACCGTCGGAGCCGTCGTCCTTTTCGCCGGTATACTGGTCTACAATTTCGCGATCCGCCTCATTCCTTTCGGGATGAAGATGCTATCGAAGCTGCTCGCCTTCGGTTTCCGCAAAGGCAAGGAAGGCATTTCGGCTCTGAAGAAGCTGCTCGCGAGAAGCTGAACAGGCAATGCCCCTCAAAGCACTGCACTATAAGGTGAACGAACTATGAAGCCAACATCAATAATCTTTATCATCA
Source organism: uncultured Ruminococcus sp. (assembly GCA_902803255.1). Taxonomy (GTDB): domain Bacteria; phylum Bacillota; class Clostridia; order Oscillospirales; family CAG-272; genus CAG-390. Next base: position 7,676 of record CADCPG010000133.1, read on the forward strand.
TAGCCGTCATGATGGCCAGCGTCGGTCTGCTGCTATGCTTTACTGCAAGCAACATGGCCAACGACCAGGGCGTGGCACTCTTCACGCAGACCGGAGACGCCGACAGCAACTACACGTCGGTGCACGAGTTTGACGGTGCAGCCGTCAAGAAACTGGTCCTCAACATGTCAGACACGACTGTCAACATCATCGGAGGAGCCGACTCGAACAGAGTAGAGATGGTCAATTTTCCCGACGGTACCTACGACCTTTCGATAGGGAAGTCCACTCTTCAGCTGTCCGACGCCTCCGGTATCGGCAGTTTTATCGACATAGACAATTTCAAGATCAACTTCAACGGTTTCCGTGACTATCTCCACTATTTCAAATACAGGGACAAGAAGTCATCGGTCAACGTTTATTTCACCGATGACGCCTCCGCCATCATCCTGTCGGTCACATCCGGGGGCGACGTCAACCTTCAGGACCTGAGACTTGACTGCGACTACAAGGTGATCGTCTCGAAGGGCGACGTGAACGTCAGCAACGTAAAGACCGACTCTTCGATCGACATCGATTCCACCGACGACTCATCGGTGAACATCTCCGCCTCCTCCTTCAACGAGATCATCGTAAACGGAGTCACGGCGTACACCGAGATAAAGAACACCACCTTTACCCGTTCGATGTACATCAACATCAAGAGCGGATCGGTCTCGTACGACAGGCTCGAGCCCGACTTCACCGGTTTCAACCTGCTCCTTCGTGCCGACAGCGGCGTGATCAAGTACAACTCCGAACGCATCATCAACGGAAAGTACGAGGAAAAGAACTATATCGATATCTCTGCCGACACCGGAGAGGATGAGGACACCGAGACCGATACCGGCGATGACAGCGGAGGCGGCGATACAGCTCAAGAAGGTGAAGGGGAAGGTGAAGAGACCACTGCGGCCGAAGGCACAGGGCCCGAGGTTCCCGCCAACAGCACCCAGATCCCGGCATACAGTGTCACGATAATACTCGGCGAGGGCAACATAGAAGTTTACTGATCCCCCTAATGGAACATATAGAGCGGCCCCGGCTTTCTGCCGGGGCCGCTCAATGCTTCGGGGAATAATCAGACGTTGAAACGGAAGAGGGTGATGTCTCCGTCCTTCATGACGTAGTCCTTGCCCTCGCTGCGCAGCAGGCCCGCCTCCCTGGCGGCGGCCACGCTGCCGCATTTTACGAAATCGTCGTAGGAGACGATCTCGGCTCTGATGAAGCCGCGTTCAAAGTCGCTGTGTATCGTTCCGGCGGCCGCGGGGGCCTTCGTGCCCCTGAGTATCGGCCAGGCTCTGACCTCCTTGGGGCCGGCGGTGAGGAAACTGATGAGACCGAGCAGGGAATAGCTCTCCCTTATCAGCCGGTAAAGTCCCGGCTCCGTGATGCCCATGTCCTCGAGGAACATCTGCTTCTCCTCGGGCGGGAGCTCGGCGATCTCGGCTTCGATCTCGCAGCTGATCGCGATGATCCCGGCGCCTTCGCTCTCGGCAAGCTTTTTCAGCGCGGTGTAATGCGGGCTGTCGGGCTCGCCGGTCGCAGACGCCTCGTCGACGTTAGCAACGTAGATCACCGGCTTCATCGACAGAAGCGGAAGTCCCGACGCGCCGAGTATCTCCTTTTCGGCGTCGTCGGTATCGAGGCTCCGGGCGGGTCTTCCTTCCGACAGATGAGAGCGTAGCTTTTCAAGCAGCGAATATTCGGCGGCAAGCTTTTTGTCAGCTCTCATGGCCTTGGCGGTGCGGTCGATCCTTCGCTCGACGATCTCGAGGTCGGAGAGTATCAGCTCATAGTTTATCGTCTCGGCGTCATCCACCGGATCGACTCTGCCGCTGACGTGTATCACGTCGCTGCCGTCGAAGCAGCGGACGACGTGCAGCAGCGCGTCGCATTCTCTGATATGGGACAGGAACTTGTTGCCGAGGCCCTCCCCCTGGGAAGCTCCCTTGACGAGACCGGCGATGTCGAAGAACTCGACGGTAGCGGGCGTGTATTTTTCGGGGGCGTATACTTCGGCAAGCCTGTCGAGCCTGCTGTCGGGGACCGGCACGACTCCCACGTTGGGTTCGATGGTGCAGAAGGGGTAGTTGGCCGATTCGGCCCCGCCGCCGCACAGGGCGTTGAAAAGAGTGCTCTTGCCGACATTCGGCAGTCCGACGATTCCGAGTTTCATTTATTACTGCGTTTCCTTTCCGGATTTCTGTTTTTACCGTACTATTATATACCAAATGTGAACAATTTGCAAGCTGTAATACTCTTTTTGCCGTAAATGTGAACAATATATCAAATAAATATTTACAAATCAAGACGATTATGATATAATATCGATGATTACATACTAGCAAACGGTGGTGATTACATTGTATACCAAAATACTGGTCGTCGACGACGATCCCAATATCTGCGACATGCTCAAGCAGTATCTTGAAAAAGAGGGATACGACGTAAGAGTCGCTTACGACGGATACGAGGCGATAGACCTGTTCAAAAAATACGAACCCGATCTCGTTCTGCTCGATATAATGCTTCCCGGCAAAAGCGGCAAGGACGTCTGCACCGACATCCGCAAGTTCTCCCAGAAGCCCATCATCATGATCACGGCCAAGGGGTCTGTCGTCGACAAGGTGGTCTGCCTTGAGCTCGGCGCCGACGATTTCGTCGTGAAGCCGTTCGACATGAACGAGCTTTTTGCCAGGATCAAGGCGGTGCTGCGCAGATGCGTGACTCTTGACGAGGGCACCGACGACGAAGTCGTCAAGTTCGACAGGATCGAGATCAGCAAGGCGAAATACGAGCTCAAGATAGACGGAGTATGCGTCGATATCCCTCCCAAGGAGCTCGATCTGCTCTATTACCTGGCGTCGAACCACAACCGCGTCTTCACGCGCGACCAGCTCCTCGACAAGGTCTGGGGATTCGACTACCTCGGCGACTCCAGGACGGTGGACGTCCATATCAAGCGCCTCCGCGCAAAACTCGAAGGTCTGTCCGACAAATGGCAGCTTCGCACCGTATGGGGCGTCGGATATAAATTTGAAGTGAACTGAGACCGGCCGGACGGGGGGACGGCATCCCGCCGTCCGGACAACGCTGAAGAGAATAGCTTTGAAAAAAGATCATATACACGGACAGAGGAGTATCGTTCCGGCGGCACTGCTTCTCACCGCCTTCAACGCCCTGCCTTACGGTGCGCTCATCTTTGCGGTCTTATCCGGGAGGACCGGGGCCGTAGACGGGCTCCGGTGGGTACTTTCGGCGGCCGCCGTTGTCATGTTCGCCGTCACATCGGCGTCTTCCGTATTCATCCTTTCGCGGTACGGAAAGGCCCGCAGGGAGTCGGTACTGGCTCCGCTCCGGGAGATCCAGTCGGCGATCGGCAGATTTACGGAAGGAGCCGGTTACTGCCCTCCGAA